>WTKB01000181.1:0-1819 GCA_011524575.1 Aquimarina sp. | reverse complement strand
CTTTTCTTTCTAGTCTAATTAGAGCATATTTATTTTTCGTACATTTACGAAAACAATTTTTTCTAAAAATAAAGTAATGACTATAGCCATAATTGCTCATGACGGCAAAAAAGTAGAACTCATCCAATTTTTAAATAATCAGAAAGATTTTATTCTTAACAATAATATTAAGTTGTATTCTACAGGGACTACTGGGAAAAAAGCAACCAAAGCAGGCTTTGAGGTTAACAAACTACAATCGGGACCACTTGGAGGAGATGCACAAATTGCTTCTTTGGTAGTTGAAAAAGAAATAGATATGATCTTGTTTTTTCGAGACCCTCTTGAAAAGCACCCTCATGAACCAGACATTTTTATGCTGATGCGCCTTTGTGATGTATATGATGTACCTTTAGCTACCAACCCTGCTACTGCCAATTTACTTTTCGACGGACTAAAAAGTAAAAGCGAATTTAAGTAACAGTTGTGCTTTTTTTTAGGCTTTATATTAGAGCATGTTTAAACTCACTACTTCCTGTAATCCAAAATTTTACTACTATTGATTTACTTTTAAAAAGATTCACCTATCGAGATAGGTGAATCTTTTTTAAGTGATCCAAGTTCTTAAATTATTAAATTTTAGAAAGTAATGATTTTAAAAAAGCTCTAAGCTAATATGTTAATAAGGCAACAAACAATTACACTTTATAGATTATTTAGATTACTTAATAGATGAAATATAGCTTAAAATAATGTGATTTATAAAAAACACTTCATTATTAATGTTAAAATCATATCTTTGAAGCCTATACTTAATTAATTAATTATTCTTATTTATTCAATTATGAAAAAAATAGTTTTTGCAATTTTATCACTATCTTTTTTAGTAACTACTTCTTGTAAAGAAGTATCTGATAAAACTAAAGATGCAGCAAATGCTACTGAAAATGCAGCAGAAGGTCTTTTAAATAAAACTTCTAATGCATTAAAAGATGCAGGTAATGCTACTAAAGATGCAGCAAATCATGCAGCTAACGCAGTAAAGAATACAGGTGAAAATGCAGCAAACGCAGCTAAAGACGCAGCTAAAAATGCTGTTAATTCAGCTAAAGATGCAGCAACTAATGCAGCTAATAAAGCTAAAGATGCAGCAACCAGTGCAGCTGATGCAGCTAAAGGCGCAGCGAACAATGCTGTTGATGCAGCTAAAAAAACAATTGATCATCATGGACATAGTCACTAATTAATACATTAGTGTCTTATAGTGCCTTACTAATACTTTAAGGCAAGTGTTCACAAAAACTATTTAGATTACTCTTTATTATGATTTTACACTCTGTAGAGAATAATTTAAATAGTTTTTTATATTAATACCCTTGTAAGGTACAACCATCTTTTTTGAAAATAGTGTAAAAGAGTCTATTTAAAAGCAATGTAAACTCTAATTCAAGAGTTTGTTGTTATTGCGTTACTTTTAAATGATACGTATATCTAGAGAGATATAAATCTTTTTAAAAGTGATTCAAATTTTTAAAATTTTGGATTACAGGAAGTAGGCAGTTTAAACACACGCTAAGTCATACACACTTATATACGATGAATCTATCAATAATGAATATTTCGTTTATTCTGGGAGGAATACTTTTAGGAATTAGTATTTTAGATAAATGGGATAAACAAAAAGATTTTTTTAGAAAAATTGAATACAAATTACTTCCATACAAAACTCTTATTGGAGGTACTATGATTTTATTAGGAATAACAAGTACATTAAGTGGTAGTAGATGTATTATTGTAAATCTAATTAGTATTTGTGCAGGTATTTTACTTAGCTATTCTT
>WTKB01000168.1 GCA_011524575.1 Aquimarina sp. | reverse complement strand
GGTCTAAAATTTTCCTTGTAAAATTAAGCACATCTTTAGTGCTCGGATTGAATTGTGGCTTTTCTTCAAAAAAATAATCTGCTAATGGGATTAAAACTTCTTCTAATGCAGAATAAAATAAAACTCTTAATTTGTGTACTTTAGTTTCTAATTTAAATCTTGAATATTTCTGCATTACTTGTTGAATTTTCAAAAGTTCATCATCTGTAAAATCATTTTTCAAATGCATAAATTCAACACTAACTAATTGTAAAAAATCTGTACTTTGACTAAAACCTAATTCACTAAGTTTATTATCAACCAAGTCAATCACATTAGTTTTAAAATCATTGTGATTAGATTGTATTAATTTATCAATTTCCTTAATTCTCCGATTATCTTTAAAGTTTTGGTTTTGCTTTTTATGTAGGTCAAACTTTTCACTTTTTAAGGAGCTCCATTCATCGATTTTATTATTATAGTTTTTAAATTTCTCGTGGCTCGTATGTAGAAATTCTACAAAATCAAAAACCTTGCTTATGTTAGGGTATTGCTTCAAATTAATTATAGTTAATGTAGATAGTGTACTAAATGCACCTAAAAATAAAAAAGTTTTTTTTAGAAGTCCATTAAGTTTTTTGCAAACTCCTTTTTGGCTTTATCTTCAAAACCGGCAAAGTAACTTTTAGTAACGCTGAGGTCGCTATGGTTCAAAGCTTCACTAATAAACTCCATACTAGCACCTTTGTTTATTGAAATAGTTGTAAAGCTATGTCTTGCCCAGTACGAGCTAATTTCAGCAGGTAACCCCTCTCTTTTAGCTATTCTTTTAATATGGTCGTTTATAAATCGAGTAAAGTTTTTAATCTTTTTATATTGAGTTTCTTGAGTATCTCTATTATTCAAAACATCAAATACAAAGCCTTTTTTATTGGTTCCATACTTATCAATGATTGAACTTGTAAATTCTGTTAAATAGATTGTAATTGTACTTTTCTCTATTGATTTCTCAAAAGTTTTAGCACGCTCATAGGTAAATGAATCGTTTGTAATATCTGAGTACTTTAATAAAAGAATATCTTTTAAATTCATTCCGTTACACGCATAACTAAAAAACCAAAAATCTTTGGCTCTTTGTTCTTGCTCAGTCACAACCTCAGCTTTATACAAAATTGAAAGTTCCTCAGCCGTTAAGGCTTTCTTCACTTTTTTAGTTTTCTTGACTTTATACTGCCCTTTTCGAGTTCCAAACGGATAAACATCTTTTGTAATATCTCCGGCATTAATAGCATTATTGAAAATTACTCTTAACGTTCGGGTGTAAATTGATATTGTAGTATGGCTTTTGCCGATTGACAACATAAACTTTTCGTATTTATTCAACCAGTCCGGAGTAATATCTGTAAACATTAGCTTATTTAAAGCTTTGTTCCTTGCTTCGGTTTTTTTCTGCTTATTTAAGTAGGTCTTATTTTTAATCAAATAATCTCCAAAAGAATTTATAGTATACTTGTAACTTTCAGCAGTACCGATTTTACCATTTTCTAAATACTCACTTATGGCTAAATCGAAATAAGACTTTACTCCATTAGTGTCATAAACTTTTTTTAAATACAGATTTTCAAATTCTGAGAAAGTAAATATTTTAAGCTTTTTAGCTACTTCCTTTGCTCTAGCTTGCTCAGCAAATAAAAACTCCCTTAAATCTTTTTTTGCTCCTTTTCTAAATTTCTTATCATCTTCATTTATCCAGATTTCTTTAAAATCTTCTTCGGTTAAATCACAATCCAAACCATACATTTTGTTTTTTCTAGGTTTAGTTTGACAAACTAGAATTTTAACCGGATAGGTTCCATTTGATTTTTTTCTTCTTTTATCTAAGTAAACAGAAATTGAGTAATTCTCCATAATAGCACTAAGATAACATTTGCAAGCAATTTGCAAGCAATTTGCAAGCATAATCTTATTAACAGATATTAACGGATATTACAAAATATCACTACATTAGCAGTAAATAAAAGGGTTTACTAGATTTTGACTAAAAAAAATATAATAACGAAATAATCAAATACTTGATTACGGCTCAAGAGGTTGCAGGTTTGAATCCTGCCGGAGTCACTAACAAACAAAAGGCTTTCAAGAAATTGAGAGCCTTTTTTTATTGACCTATTCCCACGAATCTTTTTTTTATATAAATTTGATTTAATAATGTGTTTATCACACATTGCCTTTATATAATGAATATTACTTTCATGTTCGGGCATAGGAGCATCTTAAAGTCTACTCCAAATGCTGCCTTAGGGATAAGGAACCGAATCACTGGGCTGACTTTAATTACAACATTCATACCACCACATTTTCTCAATTTGTGGGTCCCCAAAAGAACTTAGGATTTCAATCCTAAGAACACTTATTTTTTTCAAATTTAATTTTACTAAATCACAATGAATACTTTACAAATAATTGGTAGTGAAGAATGGTGTAGTTTTTCTTTATTACAAATCCCTGCAATTAAAGCTCGAATTGACTCAGGTGCTAATACCTCATCAATACAAGCCAATAACATAAAAATATTTTACAAAGACCACGAAGAATGGGTAAGCTTTAAAGTTCAACCTTTACGTGAAAACAGAAGCATTAGCATTTATTGTGAGGCTAAAATTTATGACCGAAGAAAGGTTAAAAGTTCTTCAGGTATAGCAGAAGAAAGAATTGTTATTAAAACTAAAATATGCATTAACGATAACACTTTTGACATAGAGCTTACTCTTGCCAATAGAGACACCATGGAGTTTAAAATGCTATTAGGAAGAGAAGCTTTAAACAATCGTTATTTAGTAAATAGTGCTGAAAAATTCCTACTATCTCAATTAACAGATGAGGAGTTGGAAAACAAATATTTAGCCTATCAAAAGAAAAAAACTGGACTTAAAATAGCCTTACTCGCCAGTAACCCAAACTTATATAGCAACAAAAGAATCATGGAGGCAGGAAAAGCATTAGGACATCAAATGGTGTTTTTAGATGTAAAACAAGCCTACATGAAGTTTGATGCAAAGGAACCACAAATTAGATACCGTGGAGGAAATGTTATTGATGAATTTGACGCTATTATCCCTCGAATTAAACCCTCTATTACTTTTTATGCTTGTGCTTTAATTCGTCAATTTGATTCTATGGGAACCTATTGTTTAAATTCTGCGGAAGCAATTACCCAATCTCGTGACAAACTACTTGCTACTCAAATATTTGCAAAAAATGACATTCAAATTCCTATTACAGGTTTTGCCAACTCGCCTTTGGACACTAAAGACCTTATAAAAATGGTTAACGGAGCTCCACTAATTGTCAAACTATTAGAAAGCACTCAAGGAAAAGGAGTAATACTAGCAGAAACTAATAAAGCTGCCGAAAGTGTAATTAATGCTTTTAAGAGTGTAAACACTAATATTTTAGTTCAAGAATTTATTAAAGAGGCTAACGGACAAGATATTAGGTGCTTTGTGATTAACGGAAAAGTAGTGGCTGCTATGCAAAGGCAAGCTGAAAAAGGAGAATTTAGAGCTAATATTCACCAAGGAGGGCAAGCCTCTAAAATCAAAATAACGACAGAAGAAAGAAAATTGGCATTAAAAGCTGCTAAAGTTCTTAACCTTCCAATTGCTGGAGTTGATTTAATTAGATCCAACAAAGGACCATTATTATTAGAAGTAAATTCATCTCCTGGATTACAAGGTATTGAATCAGCAACAGGACTAGATATTGCTCACATGATGATAAAATCAATTGAAAAAAAATTAAAATACAACCCTTTACCTGAGCATGAAAAATTAGTCTAAGACTTTTGCATATGCACCACACGTTGTGGAAAAGGAATCTCAATATTATTTTCTCTAAACAAG
>WTKB01000091.1 GCA_011524575.1 Aquimarina sp. | reverse complement strand
TTAAAGGGAATACAAACTGTAATTCAGAAGTTTAAGGTTTTGGTTTACTTTTAAAAGACGTGCATATCGAGATATGTAAGTCCCTTTAAAGTGATCCAAGTTCTTAAAATTTTCAGAACTTGTGTTTAATCAAGATTATTGTTCTTCACCAATCCAACCTCTTTTAAGATCTGCTTCTTTAGCATCTATTTTTAAACGATTTGTTAAAATGATATTCGGGTTTTCTGTGAGTTCAATTTGTGTATTTTTCTCTTCTCCATTTCTCATGTATTTTACAGTGATTTTTTCGCCTATTTTCTGTTGAGCAATAGCGTTACTTAATTGTGCTAAGTTTGAAAAAGAACGATTATTAATAGAAACTAAAATATCTCCTTTTTCTAAGCCACCTATATATGCAGGAGTGTCAGGAATGGTATATTCTTTAATTTGTGCTAGATCATTACTATTAAATAAAATAGATGCACCAAGATAAGGAAGTTGCACAGGAGATACCTCCACACCAACAGATTCAAACAATTCTTCTAAATCATCATAGTTAAGTTTATTCATGTATTTTTCATAAAAATCCTTAGAAAAATCATCATCGACATATTCTCTAAGTGTGGCATCTATATTCTCTACGGAATAACCAATAGCTGTCTTCCCATATTTTGACCAAAATAAACTCATAAAATCATCAAGATTTAAAAACGAATCTTCACTACGTAAAGTGATATCTAAAGCCATTGCTATTACAAAACCGTAATCTCTGTAAGGTATAAATACATTAGAGGTATTTGAAGCATACATAGAAGGAATGGCGTATAAATCCGACATTTGACTCATGGTGTTATAATCTTGATACTTTAAAGATGAAGAAGTTACTACTGTGTTAACAATAAATGAAGTCTCCTCTAAAAACTTATCGTGAGAAATAATCCCGGCCCTACAAAGGCTCAAAAGGGCATAATAATTTGAAAAACCTTCTTTAAACCAAGACTCTTTAATATATGTCGGATTTTGAAAATCAAAAGGCTTTAAGGCAATAGGAACCATTCTACATTGGTTCCAACTCTTAAAAAAAGCCTCAGAAAGCATACGTGTAGCATTAACCAAACCTAGTTGTGATAAAGATTCTGGATGAGAAACAAATGAAGAGTTGCTATGAGCAACAATACTTTCATCACAATAGGGTCTAAAACTTGCTAAAAAAGTGTAGGAATTATTTTTAAAATTAGGAAAATTCCCAAATACTTTTTCTTGTTCTAATACCACTTTAGTAATATTCTCAAGGAGATCTCTTGCAAGGTTGGTATCTTGGTTCACATCATTATTAACTACTAATTTTAACTCAAACTTCTTTCCATTTGACTCAATAGTACGAGATACAATATTAAAATTCCCCAATAAAATAGGACTATCCATAAACTCTTCTAAATTGGATGCCATATAAATAGGATCTTCTTTTATGGTGAGTTCGGTATTAATTTCCCAGTTTAGATCTGTTCTGTTTTTAACATATAATTCGACTGGTCTAGTGGCTAACTGTGGCACATACATAAACGTAGCAGGGCCATTAATTATTGTTTGCTCTTCTGAGAACTGAGAATGCACCCCATTAGAAGTATCTCCAAAAATAGAATAATTCACTCTAATTTCTCCTTGGTGACGTTGTACCTCCCACTCATTAAGCCCAACTCTTTTGCCATTTAAAGGATCTCCCTCTTCATTGGTAAAACGTACGTTGAATATATTTCGAGCAAAATCATCGGTAATGGAGCTTCCCAAAGATTTTCTTGCTATTTTAAATGTAACTTTACCTGGTTGTAAATTAGGAAATTGTACGGCTACTTTAGCCTCATGATGATGTACATTATCAAAGGTAATAGCATACCTATTACTTACTTGCCCAAACATTGTGATGCTTGAAAATACTATTAAAATATAGTTAATAAATTGTTTCATTGTTAATTAAGTTTTAATCCTTTGTAATCTATGAACTTAATGTTTTTTTACAAAAAATTTAGGTATTAATTTTATTTAATATTTAAATTTAAAGCTTGTTTAGAGGAAATACAAACTGTAATTCAAAAGTTTACCGTTATTGATTTACTTTTAAATGATGCGTATATCAAGATATATAAATCTTTTTAAAGTGATCCAAGTTGTTAAAATTTTGGATTACAGGAAGTAGGGAGTTTAAACAAGCTCTTAAACAAATTCTCAAATATAAAATTGATATAATACATTTATTTTCGTATTTAAAATAAAAAATTATTAATATACATGCAAAGAGAAATCATTACTACCTCAGACGGTTCATCAACGATATATTTACCAGAGCTTAACGAACATTACCATTCCAAACACGGAGCAATTGCAGAGGCACAACATGTATTTTTAAAAATGGGATTGGATCATTATCGCAGGTTACACCCAAACCAATCAGAAATAAAAATATTAGAAATTGGACTTGGAACAGGATTAAATGCACTATTAACTTATTTTTATTCCAAAGACAAAAATACCAATATTTACTATACAGGATTAGAGGCATACCCTGTGTGTGTTGAAGAACTTCAAAAATTAAACTATTTCGAAAGAATTCCAGGCATAAACTCACAAGAATCAAAAACTATTTTTGATTCACTTCATAAAAGTAACTGGGAGGTAGCAACCGCAATAACTCCTTGTTTTACCCTTGTAAAAAAACAAATTTCTTTTTTGGAATTTACTCCAAAAACAACTCATGATATTATTTATTTTGATGCTTTTGGACCACGAGTTCAACCCGAACTATGGACAGATGACTTATTAAATACCATGTATAATTCTTTAAATAAAAACGGGGTATTTGTTACGTATTGTGCAAAAGGTTCTGTAAGAAGAACTCTTGTTTCTTTAGGTTTTGAGGTAGAACGTTTAGAAGGACCTCCAGGTAAAAGAGAAATGCTGCGAGCAACAAAAAAATAACACCTATTAGTACAACACTAAAGCAATGAAATATCTTATCACAGGAGCAACAGGTCTTATCGGAAAAGCCATCCAAGAAGAATGTCGCAAAAAAGGAATTTTTATACACTATTTAACAACTTCACCCTCCAAAATTAAAGAAACACCTCATTGTAAAGGTTTTTTTTGGAATCCAAAAGAAGGAACACTAGATACTAATGCTCTTAAAGGCGTAGATGCGATTATTAATCTTGCGGGAGCAAGTATTGCAAAACGCTGGACTACTTCTTACAAAAAAGAGATTTTAAAAAGCCGAACCCAATCTTTACAAATATTGCAACAGTTTCTAAGAAAAGAAAAACATCAAGTAAAACATTTAGTATCGGCAAGTGCTGTGGGTATATACCCCAGTAGTGAAACAAAAGTTTACACCGAAGACACATCGATTACCAATGATTCCACTAATTTTTTACAACAAGTAACTACTGAATGGGAAAAAGAAGCTTTTAAAATACAAGAATTAGGTATTTCTGTAGCAATAGTACGAGTAGGACTTGTACTAAGTACTAAAGGTGGAGCTTTTGTTGAAATGTTGCGTCCTTTAAAATGGGGATTAGGAGCTGCTTTTGGAAATGGAAATCAATGGCAAAGCTGGATTTCTCTCACAGATATTGCACGTTTATTTGTATTTGCAACACAAAAAAGAACTTCAGGTATTTTAAATGGTGTTTCAACACATCCTGTTTCTCAATACCAACTACTCAAAGAAACAAGTATCACTTTTAAAAAAGCATTTTTTATGCCTAACATTCCTAGTTTTTTCCTAAAAATTATTTTGGGGGAAATGAGTACGCTTTTACTGGAAGGACAAAAAGTAATCCCTAAAAACACGCTTCTTCAAGGTTTTCAATTTAAACAGGATACACTAGATTCTTTTTTAAAAACAACGAATCAATAAGAACTTGTTTAA
>WTKB01000274.1 GCA_011524575.1 Aquimarina sp. | reverse complement strand
CTCTAAAAACAAACAGATGTTAATCCACCATTCAGACAGAGGAACTCAATACTGTAGTAAAGAGTATGTAAATCTATTAAATGAAAACAATATTAAAATTAGCATGACAGAAAACGGAGACCCATTAGAAAATGCTATTGCTGAAAGAGTAAATGGTATTATTAAAGAAGAGTATCTTAACGATTATCATGTAGATAACCTTACCGAAGCAAAAGATTTACTCAGTAGCGTAATTAAGTTATATAATGAAGAAAGACCGCATATGAGTTTAGGGAATTTAACTCCAAATCAAATTCATCAAAACAATTTAAAAACTCATAGATTATGGAAAAATTATTATGCAAAAAATCCTATTATTGTAAACCAATAATAGGACTAAATATAAGTTGTAAATCTATTTTAGGATTAATGTAAAATATGTAAACTTTTTTTAGGACGAGACAGTATCAAAGGGCGGACAATATGCAGGAGCTAACGCTAGCAAGTATCGATTAGGGGCACTGTATACCAATGTCCGTGGACTTCGACAAGGAATAAACTCAGAAGGAGTCCGACACGTCATACAAAACAAAGGAGCACATACAATGGCAAGATACCAACCTTGGTTTAAAGTCCTAGATAGAGTACCTAAAATGTATCAACAATCACAGAGTTATAATCCTTATACGTTATGGTAAAATTGAAATTAATCATTCTGACAGCTTTTTTATTATTTTGTAACGCATGTGCTTGTGATGCCTACTTGACAAAGCTGAGAGGGCGAAGAAGTATTCGTTTTTATAAAAAATATGTTAAAAAGAAAATTAATCCAGAAGATGTAGGTTTAAAAACCAATCTTATTTACGAAGATCTTGAAATTATGTATAAAGAAGAAACTGGTGAGGTATCCTTAGTTACTGACCCTTTATCCTTGAGTAGGAGATCTTATATTCGATTTTTTAAAACAGGTACTTTTTATTCGTATGTTATGGATAAAAATGAGAAGCTCACTAAAGAAGCCTTAAACCCATTAAGAGGAAATTTTGCATACGTAATTAATAAAGAAAATAGATTTATGGATTATTCTCCCTCTGATTGTGGTAAATTCGATAAAAATGAATATCGCACAAAAGGAGATACGCTAATGATTTCAGCAGGAAGTAATAAAGGATCACGAATTTGGTATTATTATATTGAAAAAGAAGTGCCTAAGGATTGGTTGGATTGGCAGCCTGATATATAAGTCTTCTGCTAGCACATTCTATGTCCAAAACCAAATAAAAAACATCAAAATTTAGGCAGCAAATTTAAACATACTTACATAATTTACTGCCTACTCCAAAGCCATGCCACCCACAACAAATCCGTCTGAAAGCTGTTTGAGCCCGCAGAGGGCGAGTTCCTTTCAGACTAGATTTTTTTGGTTCGTTTTTTTAGCAGGTGTTGAAAATAAACGTACACAGTAATGCAACAACGGGAGGTTTGAATATGTAATCATACTTTGTGCCTACAACACCTTTGGCAATTTAGTTAGTGCTACTTACGCCGATGGCAAAATCGATTACAAATTATAAAAAATCCCCTATGTTTTTAAAAACATAGGGGATTTAAAAGAGTTATAAGTTGCTTATAAAGAATTACTTCACTTCTTCAAAGTCAACGTCTTCTACGTCAGAAGCTTCAGATTTTGCATTATTATTAGCAGCACCTCCTGCTGCATCAGCAGTAGCTCCAGAAGCAGCACCAGCTTCTTGCTGTGCTTTGTACATCTCTTCACTTGCTGTTTTCCAAGCTTCGTTGATTTTGTCAAGTGCAGGTTGGATAACGGCAATGTCTTTAGTTGCGTAAGCTTTTTTAAGCTCTTCTAAAGCCGATTCAATAGGTTCTTTTTTATCTGCTGATAATTTATCACCAAATTCTTTTAATTGCTTTTCTGTTTGGAAAATCATTGAATCTGCTTCATTTAGCTTTTGTGCGTCTTCAGATGCTTTTTTATCTGCTTCTGCATTTGCTTCAGCTTCTTTCTTCATCTTTTCGATTTCCTCTTCTGTAAGTCCTGATGAAGCTTCGATACGAATATCTTGTGATTTTCCAGTAGCTTTATCTGTAGCTGATACTTTAATGATACCATTAGCATCAATATCAAAAGTTACCTCAATTTGTGGTACACCTCTTTGTGCTGGTGGAATATCACTCAAGTGGAAACGACCAATGGTTTTGTTATCTGCTGCCATAGCACGCTCCCCTTGTAACACATGGATCTCAACACTTGGTTGGTTATCTGCAGCAGTAGAGAATACTTGAGATTTTTTAGTAGGAATGGTAGTATTTGACTCAATAAGTTTAGTAAATACATTCCCCATAGTTTCAATTCCTAGAGAAAGAGGTGTTACATCTAATAAAAGAACATCTTTAACATCTCCAGTAAGTACTCCTCCTTGGATTGCTGCACCTACAGCTACTACTTCATCAGGATTTACTCCTTTACTTGGAGCTTTACCAAAGAATTTTTCTACAGCAGCTTGTACTGCAGGAATACGTGTAGATCCTCCTACAAGAATAATTTCATCAATATCTGAAGTTGAAAGTCCTGCAGATTTTAATGCAGACTGGCAAGGCTCAATAGTACGCTTTACTAAATCATCAATCAATTGATCGAATTTTGCTCTAGTAAGTGATCTTACAAGGTGCTTAGGGCCTGAAGCTGTAGCCGTAATATATGGTAAGTTAATCTCTGTAGAAGCTGCAGAAGAAAGTTCAATCTTTGCTTTTTCAGCTGCTTCTTTTAAACGTTGTAAAGCCATTGGATCTTGACGTAAGTCCATGTTTTCTTCCGCTTTAAACTCTTCAGCTAACCAATCGATGATTTTTTGATCTACATCATCACCACCTAAGTGTGTATCTCCGTCTGTAGCAAGTACTTCAAAAACACCATCTCCAAGTTCAAGGATAGAAACATCATGTGTTCCACCTCCAAAGTCAAAAACTACAATCTTTTGGTCAGAATCTTTTTTATCTAATCCGTAAGCTAATGCAGCAGCAGTTGGTTCGTTGATGATACGCTCTACAGTTAAACCAGCAATTTCACCAGCCTCTTTTGTCGCCTGACGTTGTGCATCATTAAAGTACGCAGGTACTGTAATTACTGCTCTAGATACATCTTGTCCTAAGTAATCTTCAGCTGTTTTCTTCATTTTTTGAAGGGTCATTGCTGATAACTCTTGTGGTGTATATAATCTTCCATCAATATCAACTCTAGGAGTGTTGTTGTCTCCTTTGACTACTGAGTATGCAGAACGAGCTGCTTCTTTTTCTGATTCTGAGTATTTGTTACCCATAAATCTTTTAATAGAAGAAATAGTTTTAGTAGGGTTAGTTACTGCCTGACGTTTTGCAGGGTCTCCAACTTTGATTTCACCTCCTTCTACAAAAGCAATTACAGATGGTGTAGTTCTTTTTCCTTCTGCATTTGGGATTACTACAGGCTCATTACCTTCCATTACGGATACACAAGAATTTGTAGTACCTAAATCAATTCCAATAATCTTAGACATGATATTTAGTGTTTTATCGTGATTAAAATTTTAAACGTATTTTCCATGTATTTTTCAATCTTTATGCCATTAGTATTTTACTGACATATTGTCGTTTTTAATGCTTTTTAATGATTTTGTTTTTTAATTTTGTCAGTAAACAAGTATGTTTTAGTTTGTTGAGTGACATTTTGTAATCTATTATTTTTTGAGAGCTTGTTTAAACTCACTCCTTCCTGTAATCCAAAATTTTAAGAACTTGGATCACTTTAAAAGGATTTATATATCTCGATATGTGCATCATTTAAAAGTAAACCAAAACCTTAAACTTTTGAATTACAGTTCGTATTCAGTTTAAACAAGCTCTGAAATTACTGGGAAGTCCAATCATTTATTACGGTAATTTTGAGTAAGAATTGGTATATTTTCTTTTCTCTTTTTATTTCGCTTTAAAATTTGTTTACTTTTATGATAAAAAATTTATGTCAAGTACAAATTCATCCATTTATAAAAGAGTAACTGTAAAAAGCCTAATAGATATGAAGGCTAATCAGGAAAAAATCTCGATGCTTACGGCTTATGATTATACAATGGCTCAAATTCTAGATCGGGCAGGTATTGATGTTATTTTAGTTGGTGATTCCGCGTCTAATGTTATGGCAGGTCATGAAACAACCTTGCCAATCACACTAGACCAAATGATTTACCATGCGTCTTCAGTGGTACGTGCCATAGATCGTTCCCTTGTAGTTGTAGATTTGCCTTTTGGAAGTTATCAGTCCGATCCTAAAGAAGCTTTGCGTTCTTCCATACGTATCATGAAAGAATCAGGTGGTCATGCTATTAAGCTTGAGGGAGGAAAAGAAATTAAAGATTCCGTAAAACGTATCATTGCAGCGGGTATTCCTGTAATGGGACATTTGGGCTTAACACCACAATCTATTTATAAGTTTGGTACTTATACTGTTCGTGCAAAAGAAGAGGCGGAAGCAGAACGACTCATAGAGGATGCTTTAATGTTGGAAAAATTAGGGTGTTTTGCTATTGTTTTAGAGAAAATACCAGCACTTCTAGCTTCACGAGTTGCTAATCGGTTAACCATACCCGTAATAGGTATTGGTGCGGGTAGTGGGGTTGATGGTCAGGTATTAGTGGTTAACGATCTATTAGGTATGACCAATCAGTTTAATCCTCGTTTTTTACGTAGGTATTTACAGCTTAACGAGCAAATTACTGGTGCAGTACAATCTTATATAAAAGATGTGAAATCTCAGGACTTCCCAAGTAAAGAAGAGCAGTATTAATACCGACTATTTATTAAAGCTGTAATAATAACTCATTCTTTATTAGAGCTTGTTTAAACTGAATACAAACTGTAATTTAGAAGTTTAAGGTTTTGGTTTACTTTTAAATGACGTGCATATCGAGATATGTAAGTCCTTTTAAAGTGATCCAAGTTCTTAAAATTTTGGATTACAGGAAAGTATTCAGTTTAAACAAGCTCTTAGTTTATTAGTGCTTATATGTAAGTTTTTTTAAACTAAAAAAGAATGAGCTTAAAAGGATGATGGATAGAATTATATCTTATTTTTTACTACCTCCATGATCTGATGAATATCATCATCTCCGATCTCTTTTTTGCGGTCAGCAAAGTTTAAAAATTCTTTATAGACCACGTCTAACTCTAGTTTTGTGAGTTCGTAGCCGATTTTTTTTGCACGGAAAGCAAGTGCAGCTCGTCCACTACGTGCTGTAAGTACAATGGCTGATTCTGTAACACCTACATCTTTAGGGTCAATAATTTCATAGGTTTCTCTATTTTTAATGACACCATCTTGATGAATCCCTGAGCTATGTGCAAACGCATTTGATCCTACAATAGCTTTGTTTGGTTGTACATAAATTCCCATATTATCTGATACCATTTGACTGGTGTCATATAGTAATTGGGTTTGAATACCAGTGATAAGGTTTAAGTCTGGGTGTTGTTTTAATACCATGACAACTTCTTCCAGTGAGGTATTTCCTGCACGCTCGCCAATACCATTAATAGTACATTCGATTTGCCTTGCACCATTAATAACACCTGATATAGAATTGGCAGTTGCTAAGCCTAAGTCGTTATGGCAATGACAAGAGATGGTTACATTATCAATACCTTTTACATTTTCTTTAAGGTATTTGATTTTTTCCCCATACTCGTTAGGTAAACAATAGCCTGTAGTATCAGGGATATTAAGTACAGTTGCACCTGCTTTAATCATCTCTTCACACACACGTGCTAAATAATCGTTATCAGTACGACCTGCATCTTCTGCGTAAAACTCTACATCTTCTACAAAGCTTTTTGCGTATTTTACTGCAGCAATACCTCTTTCTATAATTTTTTCTCGAGTAGATTTGAATTTATAAGTAATGTGTGAATCTGAAGTACCAATACCTGTGTGAATACGAGGTCTTTTTGCTACTTTTAAGGCTTCTGCCGCTACTTTGATGTCATTTTCAATGGCTCTTGTAAGTCCGCATACTCTGGCATTTTTAACAATTTTTCCTATTTGTTCTACAGAGTTAAAATCTCCAGGACTTGAAACAGGAAATCCAGCTTCAATAATATCTACTCCAAGAGTATCTAAACGCTCTGCAATAATTAATTTTTGTTCGGTATTTAATTTACATCCTGGGACTTGCTCGCCATCTCGTAAAGTGGTGTCGAATATTTCTACTTTGTTGGTAGCCATTGTTTTATATGTGTTTTTTGTGTCTAATATTTTTTTAAAAGTAGTGATTTTTCTATTAAACATTATTAGTATATTGGTGTTTGTTACAATGTTAAAAGACTATATTTTCACATTAAACAACTGTTTATTAATAACTTAAGTGTAATTTTTATACAATGACTACTCGTGGTAAAGATTCTTTGTTTGTACTTGTAAAATCACTTACAAAGTCCGAGAAACGACTTTTTAAAGTGTATGTTGGTAGGTTAGAGGGGAATACAGATTCTAAGTTTTTAACATTATTTAATTTTTTAGATAAGTCTGAGCATTACCAAGAAGCCGAGATCATTCGACGCGGTATCGTTTCTAAACGACAGCTTTCAAATCTTAAAGCACACCTTTATAAACAAATTTTGACAAGTTTACGTTTAAGTCCGATTCATCAAGATATTCGTACTTTTCTAAGAGAGCAAATGGACTATGCTTCTATTTTGTATCGTAAAGGTTTGTATAGTCAAAGCTTAAAGGTTTTGGATAAGGCAAAAATTAAAGCTCTAGAAAATCATGAAAATATCATTGCTTATCAGATTATTGAGTTTGAAAAACTCATAGAGAGTCAGTTTATTACAAGGAGTATTGCATCTCGTGCTGATGCACTTTCTATGGAAGCTAAAGAGCTTAGTCAGAAAAATGTAGTAGCTAGTAAATTGTCTAATCTATCCTTACAACTTTATGGGTTGATGCTTAAAACAGGATACGTAAAGAATGATAAGGAACAAGTGTTTCTTCAAACCTATTTTGAGGCGAGACTTCCTGTAATAGACTGGTCGTCGATTGGTTTTAGAGAAAAATTATGGTTTTATAAGGCACATTTATGGTATAGTTTAATGAATCAAGACTTTTTAAATGCTTATAAATATGCTAATAAGTGGGTTCATTTATTTTATGAGTATCCTAAAATGATTGAAGTTAATCCTGTTTTTTTTCTTAAAGGATATAATTATTTATTAGAAGCTCTTTTTTTAGTAAAATCTAGTAAGCGATTACGAAAGAATATTTTAAAGTTAGAGAAATTAGTGAATTCTGAAGGTTTTCCAAATCAAGCAAATACCCGTGCTCTTTGTTTCTTATACCTTTCGGCTAATACTTATAATTGGTATTTTTTAACAGGTGAATTTGAAAAAGGATTACCCGTAATTAAACAAACACTTGTCGGAATTGAAAATTATCGAGGTTATATCGATAATCATCATATTATGGTGCTTTATTACAAGATAGCATGTCTGTATTTTGGAAGTGGTAATACCGAAGATTGTTTAAAGTATTTGCAAAAAATTATTCAAAATAAGTCATTAAAAATGCGTGAAGATTTAATGTGTTTTGCACGAATTTTGAGCTTAGTAGCACTTTTTGAGTTAGAGCGTTTTTATGAGTTAGAATTACAGTTAAAACAAACGTATAAATTTCTAATAAAAATGGATGACTTGTATGCGGTACAGCGAGAAATTATAGCCTTTTTAAGGCATTTAAAACATGTTGATCCTTTGAGAATTAGAGTGGAATTTAAAAAATTATACCAAAGATTAAAAAAATTTGAAGATCATCCTTACGAAAAACGTGCTTTTTTATATTTAGATATTTTGTCTTGGTTACAAAGTAATATTCAAAATGTACCTATTTCACAGATAATTGGTTTGAAAAATTCGGTGTAATTACTGTGTTTTTTTTTGTTGGTAAAGTCGTTAACATTAGGGAGCGTATTTTCTGTTTAGTTTCTTACTGTATAAGGGATTGTGTTTTTTTGAGGTTATAAGTTTTTTGATTATATTTAGCGAAATAAAAAAGGCGATTATGACATTAAATGAAATAGAAAACCTGGGAAAGAAAGCAGAAGAGTTAACTAAGTCAGCTCAATCTTTTAAAGATGGAGTAACTACTTCTGATGGTGTAACTATGGATGTAGCTCATAAATCCCTTTTAGATGAAAAGGAGAACTTTATAAATGCACTTCGCGATATAGATGGATTATCGATTCCAGACGATGAAAAGTCAAGGTTGAAAAGTAAGTTTGTTGCGGCAATAGAACAACAAGAAGAATTAAATGAAAAGTTAGGTTATTCTCTTGAAATAGAAGAAACAAGACAGGAAGATTTATTACCAGAATTAGAAGAAGAAGAATTGGTGAGGGTTCCAGTGAGGGTTTCTCCAACTCAAGCTCCAACTCAAGCTCCAACTTCAACTCCTTATGAAGAACAAGATAATGGTGGTTATGAGGAGGGAGAAGAAGAAGAAGAATTACTGCGTTCTTATGAGCAAGGTGTTGCTCCGGATGGTTATGTTCTTGATGATTACATGCCTTTAACAAATAGTCAAGGAGAGCCTCTAAGAGTCAATAGATCTCAGTTAGATCAAGAGTTGCGATTAGATTATCCTGACTTTGGTATTGATTTGACTATAGGTACAGATAATTTGACAGAATTAACTAAAGATTCAGCCCCTGTATTTACTAGTGATACTGGAGTACAAGTAGCTCTTGTTACCATGAGTAGATCGCAGTATGAAGCTTTGAAGAATAATCAAACGTCTATTCAAGAAATTTTAGAAATTAATAATACACAATTACAAAAAGTTGAAGAAGGCTATAATAAAGACTTTTCTGTAGCTATTCCGCAACAATTCGATCGTCAGATTTCTAGTTCAGATTCTGAAGAAGATTTATCTGAGGATCTTGTTAGTCCGGAAAATGCACAAGAAACAGTTGACTTTTTAGCAGAAAAATATGAGCAAATATCCAATGTTTTGGAGGCACAGTTTCCTGATGCTTCAGATGCAGAAATCGACGATAAAGCAGCACAGCAGTTTGAAGATTTTTTAGTGGAACAATGTGAGCCCGCAGAGCTTAATTATTTATTAGAAAATACAAAGCTTTTTTCCGAAATTCACCAAGATAATTCTAATGATGTTGGTCAAGCTGAATTCTTTATAGAAAGAATTAATAATGCTATAGTTATACAACAAGAACAAGAACAAGAACAAGAACAAGAACAAGCAAGGGGAATAGCAACAGAGATTGATCCATCAGAACAATTAGCTACCGATCAAGTTGCACCATCTGTAGCTGCTGAAATGCAAGAGGAAAATGTACAACAAAGAGGAGTTAGTGAAAGTCCATTTATAGCTACAAGTGGTCCTTCTAGAGTTAGAAATGCGGAAAATGAAGTTGCTGAAGAAGTTGAAGTAGGTATTGATCTAGAAACAGCATCAGTAGTAAGTGGGCAGCAAGAAGAGCAAGAAGAGGAATTGAGCCGAGAATTAGGTGAGGAGCAAGAGGTTACTTTTTCAGAAGGAACTCCTCATTCCGAAAAAGATTTATTTGATGATACTCCGAAAAATGTACAAGAAACTATTGATTTTTTAGCAAAAAATTATGTGGAAATATTCATTGGCTTGGAGGCACAGTTTCCTGATGATTCAGAAGCAGAAATCGAAGTTAAAGCAGCACAGCAGTTTGAAGATTTTTTAGTGGGAGAATGTGAGCCAGCAAAGCTTGATGATTTATTAGAAAATGCAAAGCTTTTTTCCGAAATTCACCAAGATAATTCTAATTATGTTCGTAAAACTGAATTCCTTATAGAAAGAATTAACAATGCTATAGTTAAACAACAAGAACAAGCAAGGGGAATAGCATCAGAGATTGATCCATCAGAACAATTAGCTACCGATCAAGTTGCACCATCTGTAGCTGCTGAAATGCAAGAGGAAAATGTACAACAAAGAGGAGTTAGTGAAAGTCCATTTATAGCTACAAGTGGTCCTTCTAGAGTTAGAAATGCGGAAAATGAAGTTGCTGAAGAAGTTGAAGTAGGTATTGATCTAGAAACAGCATCAGTAGTAAGTGGGCAGCAAGAAGAGCAAGAAGAGGAATTGAGCCGAGAATTAGGTGAGGAGCAAGAGTTTACTTTTCCAGAAGGAACTCCTCAGGTTTTTAAAGATTTTTGTAAGGCATCTAAGGAAGCTTCTTCGAGAGTAAGAGGTGAAAACCCAGAATTTGATGCCCTGCAACTTTTATCTGCTGCAAAAGCAGATTTGGTTAATAAATATGCAAATGAAAATCATGAGAATGATTTAGATCATTTCTTGAAAGAGCTTGAGGACTTTAAAGCAAGAGAAGAGGTGAAAAATAATCCTAGTCTTAAGGTAATGATTGGTTATCAAGAACTTGTGCTTATTAGTGCTAAGCATCAAAAAGAATTCCAACACGAACTTCTTAGGCCTGTAGTTTTACCAGAAGCGCATGAATTAGAATCATATGGAGAGTCAAAAGAAGAAGTTGATTCAACAATAGCATCAGAACAAGAAGTACCAGTTTCAGTTGATAAAGCAATAGCAATTGAAGGAGGAGAAGTTTCAGAAACCAAGAAAGAGGTAAAAGATATAGAAGAAACTATTGTACAGGTTTCTGCTATGGCAGCAGTAGCTACAGAGCTTTCAGATTCTAAAAAAGAGTCAAAAGAAGTTGATTCAACAATAGTATTAGAACAAGAAGTATCAGTTAGCAGAGAACCTGTTGCAAATAGTTTATTAGGAGATACACCTAGTGATACACTAGCACTTTTACAGTCTCATTATCTTGATCATGTTAAAAATTTATCAAGTGTTTACCCTGATATAAGTCAAGATGCTCTTATTGAATTTGCATTTGATGATCTTGATCAAGACTTATTAAAACATGACCCAGAAAGTGTAAAAATGATTTTGGATCATATAACACAGTTTAAAGAATCGGCTCAAAAAAGCATAGAATCTGGAAACGATGATAAGGATAATGCTCTTTTATTAGAAGAAGTTACTACTTTCGAAAAAGTACTTATAGATGTTCAAGAGAAACAACAACAACAACAACAACAACAAGACGTTGAGGTTTCAAGAGATTTAGATTATTCAGCGTCATTAGCAGATGTGTCAGATGTGGCATCAGAACTTAGTGAGGGAGATCGTGCATTAGAACGTCATCTTTCAGATATTTCAACTGAAATCACATCTGATCCTGACCTTGAAGCTGATTTTCAGGATTTACAATCCAAGCAATCACATACAGATGTTGTTGAAAGCCAAATTTTTGACAACGCTCGACAAGAAAGACCCGTAGAAATTGCTATGTCTGAGGGTTCTGATATATCTGATATATCTGAACTTGATGATTTCTTGAAAGAACAAGATGCTAAAAAGGATATGGCAGTTTCTGCTCCAGAGGTTACTACTCCGGATGTTTCTGTTTCAACAAGTGAATTTTCAAGAGATACTGATGTTGTTACTAAACAAAAAGCAAGTGAGCCTGTAATATCACCTGAATTAGAAGTAGCAAGTAATATATATAATAGAATAAGTGCTGAAATATCAAGTCGGGATGTTACGTTAGATGAAACGCAAATTGAGCCGCTTGCACTTCAAAAGTTCAAGGAAGATTTGAGTAGATACGACCTTAAATCTCTTGAAAGTTTATTAGTTGATGCTCAGGTGTACAAGGAAAGTGTATCTGATAATCCATCAGTAGTTAAGGGAGCTGATTTTTATATATCAACTCTTGAGGATATTATTACTGATAAAAGACAAGAGCAGTCTGTTGCGTTAGAAGCTACAAAAAGTGAACAAGTAGCTACAAGTGTTTTTGGTAAAGCAGTATCACAGCAAAAAGAAAAGGATGCTACAGCTAAAACTATTCCGTTAACAGGTACTGCAGCTGCTTATCGTCAGTTTGATACGCCAAATGCGAGAAGAAGAAGTGCGGTTGCTAAGTTGCCAGCTACTAATACTCCATCAAAAGTTGCAGCTACTTATCGTCAGTTTGATACGCCAAATGCGAGAAATAGAAGAAGAGCGGCTAAGATAGCTCAATCTTCTTCTGTACCAAGAACTGCATTTACTTTGGGTGCTTTTGGAACACCTTTAGCAAAGAGAAGAGCGGCTAGTAAAACTTCAGTAAAATCTTCATCAGGTGTTAAAAGAGAAAATTCTTTAGGAAGAGCTAAATCTATGTAAGAGCTTGTTAAAACTCACTACTTCCTGTAATTCAAAAGTTTAAGGACTTGGGTCACTTTAAAAAGATTTATATATCTCGATATACGCATCATTTAAAAGT
>WTKB01000294.1 GCA_011524575.1 Aquimarina sp. | reverse complement strand
TTTAAACAAGCTCTTAAAAAACCAAAAGTTTCAATTACTTTTGCATAGTTCTATTAAAAGCTTGTTTAAAGGGAATTCGAACGATAATTCAAAAGTTTAAAATTTTGGATTACAGAAAGCAATGCCTTTAAACAAGCTCTAATTAGCATTTAAAATTATGTTAATTATTGGTATTAATACTATTGTATGAATTTATATCAGCGTTTTGCTTATTTTGGAACAGGTTTGTTCGTAGGTGTTTTGTTTTTAATTTTCTTTCTTTCAGGCAAAAAAGCTTCATGTGATTATAGCCCTAATGCACGTGTTCTAAAAAATATACGTATCAAGAAAAGAAAATTTACCCCTTTATCACAACAACAATTAAAACAATTAAAACTGGATACAGCATGGGTATCTCAGCTTTTAGTAAAAGGTGATGTGGATTTTTCAAAAAGTCAAACAGATTTAGACTCCTGTAAGGTGTACACGATTAGTTATCAAATTCCTACAGGTAGTGAGGTTCATGCTGTTTTTGAAAACTGCGACACCTATGCACAGTTATTAAAGATTTCTTCGAATTAAGTAACAGCTATGAATAGCTATTTTACAGCTAAAATATTACAAGCTACTCATTCCGTTAGGATTACTAAAACAGAAACCATACAAGAACTTTGGAGTGGTTATGGTAAAATACTAAGAGTTTACTTAGAAGGAGGTGCATTGAGCCAAGTAGTAGTAAAACATATTGCTACTCCGAAAAATCTGCAGAATCAGTACCACCCAAGAGGATGGAATACTAATATAGGACATCAAAGAAAATTAAAATCCTATAAAGTGGAATCGGAGTGGTATGCTTCTTATAGTAAACAAAGTAAGGCTAGGCTTCCAAAATGTATCGGTATTGAAAACTTCGAAAATGAGGTTGTTATTATTTTGGAGGATTTAAATCTTTCGGGATATGATTTACGAAAAGATACACCTTCTTGGCAGGAAATAAGCATTTGCTTAGATTGGTTAGCTGCGTTTCATGCTAGTTTTTTACAAGTACCTCCAAAAGGACTATGGCAAGAAGGGACTTATTGGCACTTAGCAACCCGCACAGAGGAATGGGAGGCAATCACAGATGCTAAGTTAAAGTCTGCAGCTATAGCAATTGATCAAAAACTTAAAAGTTGTAAGTACCAAACTCTTGTTCATGGAGATGCAAAATTGGCGAATTTTTGTTTTAGTGCCAATGGTACTATTGCTGGCGTAGATTTTCAGTATGTTGGTGCGGGTTGTGGAATGAAAGATGTTGCTTATTTTATAAGTAGTTGCTTGCTAGAAAAAGATTGTGAACGACTAGAAACCCAGATTTTAGATCAATATTTTAGGTGTCTACAACAATACTTACCACAACCGAATTTAGAATTAGAAAAAGAATGGCGTAGTTTGTATCGGGTTGCTTGGGCGGACTTTCATCGCTTTTTAAAAGGATGGAGCCCACAGCACTGGAAAGTACATTCCTACAGTAGTAAAGTGTGTAATGATTTGATTTCAACTATTTATGATACGTAGTAAATGTCTGTTTATAGTAGCTATATTATGGGTAACAACTATTTTTACTTTTTCAATAACGGCACAATCAGTTATTCGTTTAGATAACAACCCACAAAGTCAAGATTGTGAAGTTATGCTATCGGGTACAGTAAAAGAAAAAAGTACTCAACAGTTTTTGTCGGAAGTTTATATACGTGTTGAAGAAACAGGCGAGATTGCTACTACAAACGCTCAAGGATATTTTGAGTTTCAAGGTTTGTGTAAAGGCACCTATCATATTCGTTTTTCACATTTAGGTTGTGAGGATTATACTCAGTTTTTAAAAATTGATGCACAAACCGATCCGTATTTAACTATTCAATTATCGCATTACACAGAGCTTTTATCTGAATCTGTTATTCATCATCAAGAATTTACTTCAACACAAAATTCAACAGCTGTAGATCAGCAACATATTCGTGAGAACGCCAACCTAACTCTTGCTGATATGGTGTCTGAAGTAACAGGTGTAAGCGTGCTTCAAAATGGAAAAAATATTGCAAAGCCAGTAATTCATGGTTTGTATGGAAATCGGGTAGGAGTTATTGTACAGGGAGTACCTTTACAATCCCAGCAATGGGGTTTAGATCATGGCCCAGAGGTGGATACTTTTTCCTCCGATCATATAAGTGTTATAAAAGGTGTAGGAGTGTTGGAATATGCTACAAGTGCTACAAGTTCACTTGTGGTGATGGAATCTTCCAAAATTAAGAAAGAACCGCATCTTCATGGGGAACTTAACACACTCTACGATACTAATGGAAGAGGAGTTACGATGAACTCTAGTTTTACGAAATATTATAAATTTATTGGATTACGACTTGTGGCAACTTATAAAAAGTTTGGAGATAGCACCACACCCAACTATTATTTGACCAATACGGGTTTGGAACAAAAAAATGTGAATTTACAGTTTCAGAAAAAATTAAACCAATGGTCTTTTGATGGGAATTTAAGTTATTTTGATGCTCAAATGGGGATACTTGCAGCTACTTATGCAAAATCCGTAAAGGCTCTAAATGCAGCTATCGATAATGAAACACCTGGTCGTACGAATGATTATTTTTCGTACACGATTAATCCTCCTAACCAAAAAGTTATACATCAAACCTTTAATTTTAAAACCGATTATAAGTTTTCTCAAATTTCTAAAATTCGTGGTCGGTTTGCTTATCAGAGAAACCAACGTCAAGAGTTTGATAGACGCCGATTATCCCGTTCGGAGATTCCAGAAATGGATTTGGTTAAATATTCGTTATACTCGGGTTTGGTATATGCTTATGATCCTTCTAGGTTTGATAAAATTACTATAGGCTCTCATTGGAATTATGTAAAAAACACGAATATTCCAGGCACAGGAATATTTCCGTTATTGCCTGATTATATTTCTAATCAATACGGTCTTTTTAGTAGTTATAAGTATAAAAACCAGAATCTTTCGGCTGAATTTGGAGCGAAAATTTCTAAGACTAATTTACGAGTAGCTACTGCTAGAGGGCAAGTAGAAAGATTTCAAAATACATTTTTAAACCCGACCTTAGTGGCAGGGTTTACCTATAAATTTACCGATAATTTTACTACTTCTTTGAATGTAGGAATAAGCTCTAGAGCCCCAGAAGTTAATGAACTCTATAGTGAAGGGCTTCATCAAGGAGTTGCGGCTTACGAATATGGAAATCCAAATTTATCATCAGAGTATAGCTCAAAAACTACTTTAGGCTTCCACTTACAGTTAGGAAAATCTTTTTTTATTGAGAATTTAGTGTATCACAATCCTATTCAAAATTATATTTATTTAAAGCCACAGCCCAATGAGCCTTTGGTCACTATCAGAGGAACTTTCAATACGTTTACTTATCAACAAATTCATGCTTTATTATGGGGGAATGATTTTAAAATGGTTTGGGAGCCTTACGACCAGTGGTCTATAGTGTTAAAATATGCTTATTTGCAAGGACAAAATCTGAGTTTAAATCAGCCGCTTATATACATGTCGCCAAATAATGGATCTTTAGCAGTAAGTTACTATTTAAAAGATCAAAAATATTTTCAAAAAACGAAATTTGGGGCGAAACTTAGCCATACACATAGACAAAATAGATTTACACCTTTTGAAGACTTTTCCGACCCACCACCTGCTTATACGCTTTTGAGTGCTGAGGTTTCATCGGAATTAAAAGTTTTAAAAAATCCATTAAAATTAGGGGTAGCTATTCAAAACATTACTGGGGTTTCTTACCGTTCTTATCTCAACCGTTTACGATATTTTGCTGATGAGCAAGGAAGAAATATCACTTTTAGAATTGGGTATCAGTTTTAAACAAGTTCTTAGATCTTAATATGATTTAATTGTTGAATATATTAT
>WTKB01000106.1 GCA_011524575.1 Aquimarina sp. | reverse complement strand
GCATAACTATGACGTAAGCTATGGGGTGTAATTTCTTTAACAATACCCGATTTACGCTGTGCTAAGGATTACTTTTATGAAACTACTAAATACCTTAAAACACCCTTCCTTACTCCTCCTCATAAAGACTTGACGATAAATAACGATCTCCCCTATCACAAATAATAGCTACAATAACGCCTTGATCAAGAGTTTCTGCTAATTTTACAGCAGCGCACACAGATCCTCCACTACTCATACCCGCAAATATCCCTTCTTCTTTAGCAAGTTTACGAGCCATTGAAACGGCTTCCTCCGTACTCACTTCAATGGTCTGATCTACTTTTGCAGGATTAAAAATCTTAGGCAAATATTCTTTTGGCCATTTACGAATACCAGGAATACTCGATCCATCCGTAGGTTGCACCCCTATTATTTGAATCTTGCGTGCTTGTTCTTTCAAAAAAGTAGATGTTCCCATAATCGTTCCTGTAGTTCCCATCGCAGAAACAAAATGCGTTACTTCCCCTTGAGTGTCCCTCCAAATCTCTGGACCTGTGGTTTTATAATGTGCTTTCCAGTTATCATGATTAGCGAACTGATTAAGCATTACATAGCCTTCTTTTTCAACTTTCTGAGCAGCGTAATCTCTAGCACCTTCAATACCAATTTCTTTGGGAGTAAGTGTTACTGTTGCTCCGTAAGCTCTCATGGTTTGCACACGTTCCTTAGTAGCATTTTCAGGCATTACCAGTTCTATTTGAAGTCCAAACTGAGCAGCAATCATCGCAAGAGCAATGCCTGTATTTCCGCTTGTAGCCTCTATAAGTGGGGTTTGTTTTGAAATTTCTTGACGTTCCAGTGCCGATTGAATCATATTTAAAGCAGCACGGTCTTTTACGCTTCCTGCTGGGTTGTTACCCTCTAATTTTAAATACAATTTTATCTTTGGATTTTTTACTAAACTTTGAGATAATACTAATGGCGTATTACCTATAAGGTCTATGAGATGATTTTTCATGAAAATATTTTAAATAATCTGAATGTTTGGAGCAAGAATTAGTATTAGAGCTTGTTTAAAGGGAATACAAACTGTAATTCAAAAGTTTAGGGTTTAGGTTTACTTTTAAATGATGTGCATATCGAGATATGTAAGTCTTTTTAAAGTGATCCTAGTTCTTAAAATTATGGATTACAGGAAGTAGTGCCTTTAAACAAGCTCTTACCTCGTTTTAACTTGTACTTGTTTGGTATTTGTAATAATAGAATTTTCTGGAACGGATTTAGTAAGCCATACATTTCCTCCAATAATACTATTTTTACCAACAACCGTATCACCACCCAATATAGTAGCATTGGCATAAATAATCACATGACTCTCTACGGTTGGGTGTCGTTTGCTGCCTTTTAATTTTCGACTAACAGATTTTGCCCCAAGCGTTACTCCTTGGTAAATTTTAACATGATCTTTTATAATAACCGTTTCTCCTATAATGGTTCCTGTTGCATGATCTATAAAAAATGAATTCCCAATTTGGGCACCTGCATGAATTTCTGTACCCGTCTGCCTATGAGCAAATTCTGTCATGAGTCGGGGTACTAAAGGGAGTCCTATCTTATACAATTCATGGGCAAATCTATATACTGCAATAGCATAAAAACCAGGGTATGCCAAATAAATTTCCTCGATTGAATTTGCTGCAGGATCACTTTCAAGAAAAGCCTCAGCATCTAATTTTAACTTATTTAAAATATCAGGAAAAGTAATTAAATAATTATCCCATACTTCCTTACACCTCCCTGCGATTTTTGAACATGACAAACGGAGTATCTCCTCAAAAGTATGTTCTAATATTTCGATATTCAGTGCAACTTTAACCTCTGTATCAAAAAGTGTTTCAAAGAGTAAAGTTGTGAAGTACTCGGTTCGTTCCCGAAGTCTGATGGGTAAACTTAAATCTTTCTTTTGGTCTGTTATAGCAGCTATTACCTGTTTTTTTGAAGAATCCATAAGTGTATCTTTAAAGTGAGCTTTTTCAAAATAATACCAATACTATTGGTACAACTATCCGATTTATCGACTAAGAGCTTGTTTAAAGTCGGATAATATGTTTCTAAAAATACTACTTTATACCTTTTACCTCTTAAAAAAAACAATAAAATTAAGCAGCCTCTACTCTGATATTATATCTGTTTACGCAACCTTGCCACAGGAATATCTAACTGCTCTCTATACTTGGCAATAGTACGACGAGCAATAGGATAGCCTTTTTCCTTAAGGATTTCAGTAAGTTTAGAATCCGTGTAGGGTTTACGCTTATTTTCCTCTTGAACAATAATTTCTAAGATTTTTTTAATCTCACGAGTAGATACTTCTTCTCCTTGATCGTTAGTCATCGATTCTGAGAAAAATTCTTTGATAAGTTTTGTTCCATAAGGCGTATCTACGTATTTACTATTAGCTACTCTTGAAATAGTACTTACATCCATTTCAATTTCCTCAGCAATATCTTTAAGAATCATTGGTCGTAAATCACGTTCATCACCAGAAAGAAAAAATTCCTTTTGGTAGTTCATAATTGCCCCCATAGTAAGCATTAAAGTCTGTTGACGTTGACGAATAGCTTCTATAAACCACTTTGCTGCATCGAGTTTTTGCTTAATAAAAAGCACGGCTTCTTTCTGAGATTTAGACTTATTTTTACTTTCCTTATAACCTTGTAACATTTGTTGGTAAGCACCTGAAACATGTAAATCAGGGGTATTTCGTGCATTTAATGACAACTGAAGTTCATCCTCTACAATACGAATGGTAAAATCTGGCACTACATGCTCTGTAATACGGCTATTATTAGAAAAACTCGCTCCTGGTTTTGGATTAAGACTTGCAATCTCCTCAATAGCATTTCTTAAATCTTCTTCAGAAATACTATATTTTTGTATTAATTTATCATAATGCTTTTTAGAAAAAGCTTCAAAAGAATTTTCTAAAATACGAGTGGCTAATATAATAGGGATACTTTTAGGTTTCTTTTTAAGCTGAATAAGCAAACACTCTCTAAGATCCTTTGCTCCGACTCCTGCAGGGTCTAACTGGTGGATAATTGAAAGGACATTTTTAAGATTAGCAATATCCGTGTAAATATTTTGAGTAAATGCCAGATCATCTAAAATATCTTCTAAATCACGACGTAAATAGCCACTGTGATCTATACTACCAATAAGAAATAAAGCTATTTGATAGTTGGTTTCTCCAAGACTATAAGTGTCTATTTGTGTTTTTAAAAACTGTAAAAAGGAAGTACCCCCTGTAAGTGGTATGGTTTTTTGCTCGTCATCACTAGAATAATTATTGGACTGCATACGATAATCTGGAATGTTATCGTTACTTAAATATTCGTCTATATTTACTTCTAAACTATCTACGGTATCTGTATCTGCCGATGAAGAATCCTCTTGATCTAAAGAAGAACCATATGGATCATCATCATTCGTTTGTTCTTTTCCTGGACTCAATGCAGGGTTCTCTTCAACTTCTTGGTTAATACGTTCCTCAAAAGCTTGTAGTGGCAATTGAATCAGTTTCATTAACTGAATTTGTTGCGGAGAAAGCTTTTGAGATAATTTGAGTTGAAATTGTTGCTTGAGCATATTTTAACCAGTATTGATTGATACTATTTTATATTTCTTATACATAATATAGAAATTATCATGCCAATTTTTAAAAAAAGTTTTATAATTTTATTAAAAATCTTATTTTCAAATTATTAAAAATATATTTTTAGAAAAACCGAAAAAGAGCAGTATCCATTAAGCTTGTTTTAGAGCTTGTTTAAAAGCACTAAACAAGCTCTAAAATAATTTAGTATTTAATACCAATAATCATTAAAATCGATATCATAAATCGTTTCTTTT
Organism: Aquimarina sp.; assembly: GCA_011524575.1. Classification (GTDB taxonomy): domain Bacteria; phylum Bacteroidota; class Bacteroidia; order Flavobacteriales; family Flavobacteriaceae; genus Aquimarina. Next base: position 29 of record WTKB01000106.1, on the reverse strand, counting down.
TCCTTTCTACTTTAGAGCTTGTTTAAACT
>WTKB01000329.1 GCA_011524575.1 Aquimarina sp. | reverse complement strand
ATTTAAAAATCCGCTATTAGAATTTATTTCTAATAGCGGATTTTTATTCCAATAGCTCTAAGTTCTTCTATTTTAAAAAAGAACTATTTAAGTATTTCTATAATTTGAGTTGCCAATTCTACTCCAATTCGATCTTGAGCTTCACTTGTAGCTGCACCGATATGAGGAGTTAAAGATATTTTGTTGTGCATTAATAATTGCACTTCTGGCTTTGGCTCATTCTCGAAAGTATCAAGAGCAGCAAAAGAAATATGCTTTTTATCAAGAACTTTTACAAGAGCTACTTCATCGACAACTCCACCACGAGCAGCATTTACAATTCCTGCTCCAGGTTTCATAATTTCGAATTCTTTTTCACCGATTACATACTCCTTTTGTGCAGGTACATGAAGTGTAATAAAGTCTGCTTGTTTTAATACTTCTTCTTTAGTACTACTTTCTAATTCAAAAGTTACTGATTGTCCATCGTAAAAACTAATACTAAGAGAAGCATTTTTAGTAAAAGGATCAAAGTAAATTACTTTCATACCAATTGCAAGAGCAATTTTAGCAGTAGCTTGTCCAATTCTTCCAAAACCAATAACTCCAAGAGTTTTTCCACTAAGCTCTACACCTTTTGCGTATGCTTTTTTAAGTCCTTTGAAATTTTTATCTCCTTCAAGAGGCATTTGTCGGTTTGCATCATGTAGGAAACGAACAGCACCATAAAGGTGAGCAAAAACAAGTTCAGCCACCGATTCTGAAGAAGCCGCAGGTGTATTAATTACTTTAAGTCCTTTTTCACGAGCGTATTCTACATCAATATTATCCATACCAACACCACCTCTTCCAATGATTTTCAAAGAAGGACAGCTATCGATAAGATCTTGTCTTACAGTGGTTGCACTTCTTACTAAAAGAGCAACAATACTGTTTTCGTTGATGTAGTTTATAAGTTGGTTCTGAGCTACAGTAGTTGTAATAACTTCAAATCCTGATTTTTCTAAGGCATCAATTCCTTTTTGTGAGATACCGTCGTTAGCTAAAATTTTCATCGTTGTAATGAATTAAAAGAGAAGGTTGTGTGCTTCTCCAGATGTATATAATCTTTAATATGTAATTAATTATTGATAAGAGCTTTTTTAAAGGGATTACAAGAAGTAGTGCCTTTAAACAAGCTCTAAAATAGCGTGTTTAAAAACAGGCTATTATGCTTTTCTTTCAAGATCACTCATGATATCTACTAATGTACCTACACTTTCCATACTAAGAGCATTGTACATACTTGCTCTATAGCCTCCTACACTTCTATGTCCATTAGTGCCATTAATTCCTCCTTCTTTTAGCATTTTTTCAAAAGTGCTTTCAAGTTCTGGCTTGGTAAGGTTAAAGGTTGCATTCATTGTAGAACGATCTTTTTCTGATGCAAAACCTTTAAATAATGGATTAAGGTCAATCTCAGAATAGATAAGTGTCGCTTTTTTCTCGTTTTCTTTTTCGATGGCTTCAATTCCTCCTTTAGCTTTAAGCCATTGTAAGTTTAGAAGTGAAGTATATACCGCAAATACAGGAGGTGTATTAAACATGCTGTCTTTACTTAAATGTACTTTATAGTCCAACATCGAAGGAATTTTTCGATCTATTTCTTTTAAAATATCTTCTTTAATTACCACAAGTGTTGCTCCTGCAGGTCCCATGTTTTTTTGAGCTCCAGCATAGATAATTCCAAATTTAGAAAAATCGAGTTGTCTAGAGAAAATATCACTACTCATATCACAAATTAATGGGGCACTTGTAGTAGGGAAATCTTTAATTTGAGTACCAAAAATAGTGTTGTTACTCGTTAAATGTAAATAATCTAAACCTTCTGGGATTTCATAGCCTGTTGGTATATAGTTAAAGTTGGCATCTTTAGAGCTTGCTACTTCAATAACTTCTCCATAAAGTTTTGCTTCTTTTATGGCCTTTGAGCTCCATGTACCTGTATTAAGATAGCCTGCCTTACTTTGTAATAGATTGTTAGCTACCATTAAAAACTGTGTGCTGGCTCCTCCTTGTAAGAATAAGACTTTGTATCCTTTTCCTTCTAATCCTAAAAGTTCTAGTGCTAAAGCTCTAGCTTCATCCATAACTGCAACGAAGTCCTTACTTCTATGTGAAATTTCTAAAATAGAAAGTCCAGAATCGTTAAAATTGAGTACTGCTTGGGAAGCTTTTTCAAAAACTTCCTGTGGAAGTATACAAGGACCTGCACTAAAATTATGTTTTTTCATAGGGTAAAATATCTGGTATTATAGTATTTAAATCTTAAATATTGCGAATTTCTTAATTAACAGCAAAATTAATGATTATTTATTGAAGTAAGAATTTTATAGTATCTGCACCATCAGCATAATCCATAAGTTTAGGATCTTGAGTATGTCCAAAAGGTACATGCTTTGGGTTTTCAGGAAAATTTACAACACATTGTAATTGTTCAGAAAGTGTTTCAAGTTTTGTTTTTAGAACTTCTCGATCTTCGTAATATTCATAAAACAAACACCCTACAGGAGAGCTGAGTTGTTTATCTTCAGGTTTTAATGTAATAAAGTTATTATCATAAACTTTAATTAAACTCATTAGGTACACTGCTTTGTTATAATCGTAATTATTGGCATATTTGGAAGTGTTGATGATATCACTGTACGCTACAATATGTTCAAAAAAGGTATCTAATTTGTAATTTTTAGGGATATATATTTTAGAAACACTTCGGCATCCTAAACCAAAATAAGTAAAAATGTCTTTGCCTAGTGCTTCGAGTTCTTCAGAGGTTTCTGCTCCTGTAAGTACTGCTACCGAATTACGGTTTTTACGAATTAAGCTTTCTTTATTTTTGAAGTAATGTTCAAAATATCTTGCCGTATTATTACTACCCGTTGCAATGATTTTATCAAAATTTTCAATACGATTTTCATGAAAAACAATACGATTTCTCCATTCGGGAGAGATTTCACACAAGTATTGACAAACAGATTTTTCGAGATTAGCGGATTTAGATGAAGTTTTGATATGAGCATTGTTCCCTGTGATAAGCACAGCTACTATATCATGTAGTCCTACAAGTGGTATATTTCCAGCAGTAATAATGGCTATATCTTTTCTTTCTTGTGTTTGTTGCTCAGGAATATCATAATTAGAAACCCATTTTTTTAATTCTTTTTCTGTAAGTGCTTTTGACCAACTTTCCATTGCTCTTGCAACTTCTTTAGGAGTAAACCAGCCATTTTTATACTGAGCACTTTCACAAGTAGTTTTAAAAACCTCAAAAAAAGTATCATTACCAGTAATTCCCGTTTTTTTTTGAGCTTGCTGCTCTGAAAATTGCCCGAGAAAAGCTCCTAAGATAGCTAATGATTCAATACGTTGATTTAAAGTCATGACTTATTTGTTTTTGAAAAGAATAGAAACTATTTTTGTACAAATTTATAATAAAAAAGAGCTATGGCAATTATTATAACTGATGAATGTATAAATTGTGGTGCTTGTGAACCAGAATGTCCAAATACAGCAATTTATGAAGGTGCTGATGATTGGAGGTATTCCGATGGTACAGATCTTGAAGGAGATATTGTATTACCAAATGGTACAAGTGCTAATGCTGATGATGCACAAGAGCCTGTAAGTGATGAGGTGTATTATATTGTTCCTGATAAGTGTACAGAATGTAAAGGTTTTCATGAAGAGCCACAATGTGCTGCAGTTTGTCCAGTTGACTGTTGTGTTCCTGATGAGGATCATGAAGAAACCGAAGAAGTACTTTTGGAAAAGCAATCTTTTATGCACAAATCTTAAACAATCTCTAAGAGTTTAAATAAGCTCTTAAGGACAATTACTTCCTATTAGAATATAGTAAATAAGGCGTATCAAAATTAATTTTGATACGCCTTATTTACTATCCAGTTCAA
>WTKB01000092.1 GCA_011524575.1 Aquimarina sp. | reverse complement strand
TAATTTCTTGTAATTCTTGCATTTGTATAAAAATTAATTTCTTGTAATACTTAGCTCAGGGCTTATTTAAGTGTTTGTTTAAACTAAATACAAGCTCTTATAAGCCTTATAATATCTGCAAATATAAATAATCATATGAAACTAGGAACATCACTATATGGATAGCTGACCATAGCTAGGAAACTATAAAGGTACATCGTAACTTCGTACACTATGGAAGCAATCAAAAAAAAAGAAATTTTAGAAAAGTGTAATTCTTACTCCAAGAATACACTCATGGAAACCTTAGACATTCGTTTTGTAGATGTTTCAGAAGACTACTTAAAAGCACAAATGCCCGTTAACTCCAAAGTACACCAACCCGACGGAATATTACACGGAGGAGCTACTCTTGCATTGGTGGAAACTGTTGGAAGTTTAGCTGCTTTTGTATTTATTGATCTCGATAAATTTTTTGTTCGTGGTTTAGAAATTAGTGCCAATCATCTTAAAAGTGTAAAAAGTGGTTTTGTATATGCTACCGCTAGTGCTATTCACAAAGGAAGGACAACACAGCTTTGGCAAATTAAAGTAGAAGATGATAAAGGAAATCTTATTTCATTGGCAAAATTTACCACTATATCTTTACCTACAACCACTTAAAGTATTACTTTAAGTGGTTGTTAAATAAAAACTTTAACTAAAGTTGTTTAAAGACCTTAAATTCAATTAATTATATATTAATTTTTTATATAAAAAAACCTAATTATGGGAATTATTTCTACTATTCCACTTGTGCAACAATTGGTCTTATTGGCAAAAAAATACCACATAAAACATCTTGTAATTTCCCCAGGATCTAGGAATGCTCCTTTAGTAATTTCATTCACAAATGATCCTTTTTTTAAATGTTATAGTATCGTAGATGAACGTTCAGCAGGGTTTTTTGCTCTTGGAATGGCACAACAATTACAAACCCCTGTTGCCTTACTTTGTACCTCTGGAAGTGCTTTATTAAATTATTACCCTGCAATTGCAGAAGCCTATTATAGTGACATTCCTCTGGTTGTATTTTCTGCAGATAGGCCTACTGAAGCCATAGATATTGGTGATGGACAAACGATTAGACAAGAGCATGTATTTGCAAATCACATAGAATATCAAGCAAACCTAGTTAATGAAATTAGCTATAACTCAAAATTAAAAAAACACAATAAAAAGCTTTTAAAAGCTGCATTTGAGTCCAGTTATCAAAGGCGAGGCCCGGTGCATATTAATGTTCCTTTATACGAACCCCTTTACCAAACTAAAGAGATCATACATAAGCAAAAAATTAAAACTAAACTCGTTAAAATACAAGCCGTTTTACAATCTAATAAACTACCTAATAAGGTTATTGACCTATGGAAAAAAAGCAATAAAATATTGATTTTAGTAGGTGTTTTTAATCCTGACAAATTGACATTTAACTTATTAAAAAAATTATCACAAAATACTGATTTACTTATAATTAAAGAATCTACCTCAAACCTTTACTTTAACAATAGTATTTATGGGATAGACCTACTAATTTCCAACGAATCTGAAGCTTTTTTTAAAACACTTCAGCCAGAACTTCTTATCACTTTTGGAGGGCTTGTGGTATCAAAAAGAATTAAGAAGTTTTTAAGGACATACCCTCCAAACACACACATTCATATAGATCCCAAAAAAGCATATAATACTTATGGTTGTTTAACACACCATTTCAAAATGGAGGTTTTCGAGTTTTTTGATCAACTCCCCCCCCTACCCTCTCACAAAATGACTTGTAGCACTTTTGAGAATACCACTACAACCACTAGCTACAAGGAGTTCTTTTTAGATATTTTTAAGAAAAAGCAAAAACGTGCCCGTAGTTTTTTAAAAACAGCCAATTTCTCCGACTTAAAAGCTTTTAAGTTAATAATTGACCATATTCCTGAAAACACCTTATTACAGCTCAGTAATAGCTCTACAATTCGATATATGCAGCTTTTTAATAGTATTAAAAGAACTCAGGTATTTTGTAATCGGGGTACTTCTGGAATTGATGGTTCTACAAGTACAGCAATTGGAGCTGCACATGTAAGTAACTTACCCTGCATTCATATCACTGGTGATCTTAGTTTTTTTTATGATAGCAATGCCCTTTGGAATAATTATATTCCGAATAATTTCAAAATTATAGTTGTTAATAATGGTGGTGGTGGAATTTTTAGAATTTTACCAGCAGATAAAACTCAAATCTATTTTGAGGAATTTCTAGAAACAAAACACACACTTACGGCAAAATCTATTGCCGACAGGTATAAGTTTACTTACTTGAGTGTAGCGTCCAAAAAAGATTTAAAAGAAAAATTACCAGAGTTTATCACATTTAAAACTCCTATAATTCTTGAAGTTTTCACGCCATCCCAAGACAATGACCTGATTTTAAACGCTTACTTTGATGCTCTAGTATAATTGAGTTTTAGATAGTTACTTTTTTGTGAAAGTTTTATGTGAAATTTATAATCTAATTACTAAATTAAAAATTGTAAGTTCATTCTTTTTTAATTACTTTAGGGCTTATTTAAACTAAATACAAACTGTAATTTAAAAGTTTTGGGTTACTTTTAAATGATGAGCATATATAGATATGTAAGTCCTTTTAAAGGGATTCCAGTTCATAAATTTTAGATTACAGGAAGTAGTAATGCCTTTAAACAAGTTCTTAGAATATTAAAATTTAATTTTTTAAAATAAATAAAATGAGTAAAAGAGACGAACTTATAGAAAAGTACGCTGCAGATTTAAAAGACAAATTAAATCAAGAGCCAGATATGGAGTTACTAAAAAAAGTAACTATTGGTTGTGGACCTTCTATTTACAATAAAGATTCTTCAACGGTATCGGGGTCTGATCCAAAAGAAATAGCTACTGTAAAGAACAATTTCCTAATTAAAAAATTAGGTTTAACCGATGGTCCTGAATTGGATAGTGCTATTGATTCTGTGTTAGAAGCTTACGGAAAATCAAATAAAAACAAACACAGAGCAGTTATCTATTATCTATTAACAAAGCATTTCAATAAGCAAGAAATTTATGGATAATTGATACCATACATCAAAATTTGATGTACTGTGTTACAAAAAAACTCATAGGGTTACACAAGTTAACCCTATGAGTTTTTTTTTTGTATAATGTAATAGCATCTTTAAACAAACTCTAATAAAGTAAAAAGTAAAAAGAAATGATTTATTATGTCGATTTTAAAGATTAATTGGTATTACACTAAAGTTGGTACTAAAAATTAGACAGCGATTAATCTCTCGGTTTTCCTGAATAGGAAAAAGGACTTTGTGGAGGGTCTTTACGTTCGTCTCTTGCTTTAATAGGTTGTGTTTGTTGCTCTTCTTTTATATTTGGTAAAATTACTTCCTCGTTTTCATTAGAAAACTCAGATTGTTCATCATCTTCTGATTGCGTCTGATATTCCAGCATGGCTAATTCATCAATACGCTCATCAATACGAGTGATCAATTCCTTTTCTTTGTCCGTTCTTATTTCTGTTTTTTCTAAAAAATGACCACTAGGCCATATTAACCGATTACGAATGGCTTCTTCTCTAAGAACAATGTGGTAATACTCATCTATTTCAGAAAATGCCCAAATACGCCATTTTGTAATAAGCTTTGCCCAAGTGTACCAACCTAAATAAAGTGCTACTCCTACTCCTATCAGTACTAAAAACTGAGGTAAACCTGCTAGAGTAATCAAAATATATTGTAATATAATTAAAGATAATATTACTAATAGTGCTGGGAAATTTACTGTAAATTGTCCTTTATTAATAATTTTATTGAGCTTAATAATTTCTTTATCCGCCATAATAGATTAAATGAATAATAGAATCAATATACAAATTATAATATAATTACACGAAGTTTGTATC
>WTKB01000316.1 GCA_011524575.1 Aquimarina sp. | reverse complement strand
AACAACCTTAGTAGCATTTGAAATTTGCTAATTATTACAATATACAGTAATTTTATTTTAATTAAAATATGAAGTCGACTCGATTTTAGCCGTTTGCTTTGATAGGGCCGCAAAAAAATCCTCGGTTTTTGAACCGAGTGTACTTCTTAAAATATTGGATTGGGCATTTCCTGGTCGGCAACATTCCTTGGTCTTGTACTGAGGATTTTTGTTTTATAGTTTTAACTCTGATTCCATAAAGGCTCATTCTGCCAATCAGGTTTCATTCCTAAGGCATTTGGGTCTACATTCGGGTATTTATCAAATAAATTGGATAACTTCTCCTTAAAATTATTATTTGGTTGAATAGTGTTTAACATATACTTCATTAAACACATATGAATATATATCTTACTAAATTCATTTTCTTTAGGGATATTATCATTATTTCTAATCCAAGGATTTGGTGGATTAGGTAATAATTTTACTGTATTCGGTAAATTCCTATTCCATAATCTAGAATGGTGTGCGCAGAAATTTCGTATTTGTGCTATTGACTGTAACCAGCTGGGTAAGTATATATGATTTACTGCACCGTATTCTTTTGCTATTACTTTTTTAGATTTAACTTTATGACTAAGATTTCCATAAATTTTTGATAGATTTCCTAAACTTGTATATTCAATAGTTTTCCAAGCTGGAGGTAATTTGCTTTTACCGTATTTCCTATAATGCTTTTTTAAAATTACATCTTTGTTTTGTGATCGTTTTACTTCTTTTTTTAATGTATCTAATGTTGTTTCAAAGAAATATTCGTTAATAAAACAGTTCTTGTTTTGAAACCACCAAGGGTCTATTTCGTGTGATAAATGATAGATAAGCTTTGTTCGTAAGCTTATTTCTATTTTTTCAATAACATCAAAAAGTAATAAACGTAATTCGGCATCAAAATTATATAAAGCAACAACATCCATAAACTTACTATTAGGTTTAAAAATATGGTTTTCTTTATCTGACTGCATAACATACCAATATTCCCCTAAACGGTAATAGCTTATATTGGATAGATACTTTTCTGCTAAAACAGGATTTGCTATTTGCAATCCTCTTTCTTGTAGTTGTGCTATTTGCTCTTTAAAAGTGAAAGGGTTTTTACTAAACATCTAAAGAAAGTGATTTTAGTTTGTAAAAAAGTAATGCCTATAAAGCAAAAGACACACCCTGGGACGCTGTTCTTAAGGGTAGCGTGGTGTGTACTGTTAGTACAAAAGTATAAACTTTATACATGTTATCAATACTTTTAGTCATAATTTTTTTAATTGATGTATAGATTGTAAACTCTAGACCTTTTACTATCGCTTTTTTAAAACTGTATAATTTTATCATCAGGATTATAATCTACAATTTTTGAACGTATGGATTGATTACTATTAAAATGTCTTGAAATTCCATTACTGTATTACTAAAGTGAAAATCAATATTCATATAAAATTTACTTTTTACTAAACTTTCTAAATGCAGCTACAAATTGGTAGGCGAGCTCACTATTTATGGAAATAGTTGTAATTTAACGTACTAACTTTTTCATAGTTTAACTATCAAACTGGATAATAGCATTAGATATTAAAGTATTAAGCGTTCCTTTCCTATAGATAATTTAAAGTAATCTTTAATAGGTTTATCAAAGTAGAATGTATCTTCTTTTTTTAAAGGAATAGAAGCAATGTATTCTACTACCCAATCTGTATTTTTTATAGTATATGTTTTTTCTCTTCTAAGCTTTTGAATAATCTCGTTTATACTTTTGCCTATTGATGTTTCAATACTTTGTTCTACAAATACTTTATTTTTTAAAATCTCTTTTTCATTATAACAAAACAGAAAATAAATCCCTCGTCTGTTTGCATTAGGAATTAAAACCTGATTCCATGTTACTCTTCTGAGATAGGTTTTTTGGGATACATTATCAACAACCTTATAGGCTAACTCAGGTGGATAGCTATAACCTTTCCAATCCTTAAAAAATTTGTTCCACAAACCATCAGAAATCATTTTAATAATTGAATCATATTTATAGGGTTCACCGTTATCATTTAGTATTTTGTGTTTGTAATAATCACCCTTGTATTTATTTATAAAAGACTCCTTAGAGTATACTTTCATAGCCCCACTCTTTGTACCAATACCCTTATGAATCCATATGATATAATCCTCTCCGATATCTAAAAATATTGGTCTCTTTGCATTTCTCCATGACCTAACAGGGTATTCCCAAAAAAAGTCAACCTCTTTTAATTCTTTTAAGTATTCTAAAATATTAGGATTACTTAAAGAAACATAATTACTGTAGGTGTCTTCTTTTGCATTAATTTTTTTTATTATATCATTCCCAAATAATCTTATTCTTGTCCTGTATTTACTTCCATTTATAAGCCACAACATTCTATCTCCATAGAATAGTTCGCGCTGTTCAATTACCTCTGATGTAATTGGAGAATTTTGTAACTCTATGACAATATCATCCTGGTTACATATATCAGCAAAATGTTTCTTTTTATTTTTTTCTATTACAACTTCTTGATTAATAGTAGGAAAAATGGCTTTCCATGATTTGTGCCAATACGTTTCAGGTTCAGACCAATTATCACAGCCCTTATCTTTTTTATGAGCCCAATGATGTACGTTTGTATTACCACATTTAGGTATTACATCAGCACCACATAAGGGACACTTACCATTAACATTTTTTACAGGCTCTGAAATTATTTTATTTACTAATGCTAATCGCATAGTTACTTAGTTGATATGATAAAGTTTAATTATTATTTAGTAGCATTTAAAAATAGGTTTTATAAAAATTCCATAGTTTATAGTCAACTTATGCAGGTCAACAAGTTTTTGTTAGTTTCAATATTGTTTTTAATACCTACCTATCAAAGGCTTTAACTCTTTAGCCAACTTTTTTTCTAGAATAATTATTAAGTGCTTCATTTCTGGTGAAAACTCTATATAATTTAATTTGATATTTCCATGAACATTTGGGTCATACCAATGAAACAACTGCATACCAGCTGTTTTAACGCTTTTATTATAGCCTAAATGGGTAACTAATCTACCCCAAAAACCTTTCTCAACTTTACCTACATATAGAACATTACTTTCCTGGCATATTGATTTTTTAAAAGAAGAGGTATTCCTATAATTTGCATTGTGTCTTTTTGTTTCCTCTCTATAATTTTCAAAATCTTTTCTGATTGCTATATTATTCTTAGAAGATTCTAATTCATACCAATATAAAGTAGGGTTCTTGTTGTCTTTTAATTTTATAAAATCATTGGTGGAATTTGTAATATCCTCTTTTTCAATATACTTACTGTCAAAATATGTATTATCAATAACTATACTTTTAATATTATTAGTTATTAATTTTGAATTTTGAAGTTGATTTACTGATTCTTCTATGTAGCAATTAATTTCTTTTATCATATTACTTAACTATTCTCCACAATAGTGATTTCTTCTTCGGTTAGGCCGTAGAGTTCGTAGACCATTTGGTCGATTTGGGCATCGGTTTTAGTGATTTCGGCTTTTAGGTTTTGGGCTTCAGTTTTTTTGGTTTCAAAAACTACCATCCAATCCAGTTCATCAAGTTTGCTTAAGGTTTTGATAGGTTCCAAGCCCTCGGCAACACGGGTTTTATTGGTCGCTTTAATGGCTTTGTTCAACTCCTTAATAAACGCACCAAACTATAAATCGTGCCAGTTTTGTAGTTTTTTGGAGAGTTTTTCTAAGTGAAAGCTTTGTTGTAGGTATTTTTGGAAATTTTCTTGTTTAGTCTTAAAATTTCTAATAAAGTTATGGTTCTTGTCTGATTTTTCAATTAAAAAGTTTTGCTCTAACTGATGTTTGAAAGGCAATTCTAATAATTGTGATCTTTTAACCTTTGGGAAAGTTAATTTA
>WTKB01000199.1 GCA_011524575.1 Aquimarina sp. | reverse complement strand
AAATAAATTGAAGTATTTTTTCTTTATACGCATTAGAAAAATCAAGCATAGCCTTAGCTACGGTTTATTTTTCTAATAAAGTAGAAAAGGAAAAAGAAACGATTTATGATGTTGGTTTTAAAGATTAATTGGTATTATATACATCTCTCAAATACTATGAATACTAATTTATTAATAGATAACTACGACTCTTTTACCTATAATTTATATCACATGATTCCTAATTGTGATGTGATACGTAATGATGAGCTTAGTCTAGAAGAAATCAAATCTCGTAACTATAAACGAATTATCATTGGTCCAGGACCAGGTTCTCCTGATCAAGAGGCTTACTTTGGAGTATGTAGTAGCGTGATTACAGAGCTAGGGAAAAGTATTCCTGTATTGGGAATATGCCTTGGAATGCAAGGAATCGCACATATTTTTGGTGGAAATGTTATTAAAGCTAAGAATATTATGCACGGAAAAATAAGTACTGTTATTACAGAAGGTAAACCACATTTATTTAAAGATATCCCCTCTAAATTTGATGTCATGCGTTACCATTCTCTTGTAGTAGCTGATATTCCTGATAGTCTTGAGATTACCTCTTATAGTGCTGATGATAAAGAAGTAATGAGTTTGCGTCATAAAGAGTTTCCTATCTATGGAATGCAATTTCATCCAGAATCTTTTGGAACGGAATTCGGAAAAAAAATCATTGATAATTTCTTAAAATAACACTTCAACATTTTAAGGCTTTGTAGTATGAAACAAGCAGAGGTACTTCTTTTACAACTTGAAAAGCAACAAAGCCTTCAACTTCCTTGGGTGATTTATAAATTACCCCATAGTAATCAAATAGCTGTATTTCTTGAAGAAAATGTAGTTCTCACCACAGAAGAGCGTATTAAAAGTCAATCAAAAAGATTTGTATTTGCTCCTTTTGATACGGATACTCACTTAGAAAAAACACTTTATGTCAATGCAGACCAAACTATCGAATTTCCTCTTGAGGAGGTGCTTGCAAATCCTTGTCAGGTTTTAAAAAGCCAACAAAATAGTGTTAGTGAAAAATCCAAGGAAATACATATTAACCGTGTTGCCAATGCCATTGATTTTTTAAAAAAAAACCATCATGAAAAAGTAGTGATTTCTTCAAGATTTGAATTACAAGAAACTCCTAAGTTATTCCCAGAAACACTTTATAAGAAATTGGAGGTATTTTATAAGGCTTGCATCACCTATCCCAACACATTTACCTATTTGATTTTTCATCCACAAATAGAAAATACTTGGGTTGGAGCATCTCCAGAGCTTTTACTACGTAAAGAGGGAAAACAAATCACCTCTGTGGCTTTAGCTGGAACACGCGGATTTTCGAATAAAAATGATGTTAAAAATCAACATAATTCCAATGATAAAACGTCAAGAGTTGCACCTTGGAGTACTAAAAACATAGAAGAGCAAGATGCTGTTACTCAATATATATTAAGTATTTTTAAAAAATATGCTAAAGATATTACTGTTTCAGATAAGTCAAACTTTGGTATTGGTAAGTTATCACATTTAATAAATACTTTTACAGGAGAACTCATAGATTCCGTATCTAAAAAATCTATCTATGACTTAGTCCAAGAACTGCATCCTACTCCTGCTGTTTGTGGGTTTCCAACAAAATTGACAAAAGAATTTATTCTAAAAAATGAACTTCATCAAAGAAAATACTATGCAGGTTATTTAGGTATTGAAGATCTTACTCGAAAAGATCTAGAATATTATGTAAATATACGTTGTGCAGAAATGAGTACTTTAAATAAACAAATTTACTTATATGCTGGTGGAGGAATCACCACGCAAAGTAAGCCCGAAAATGAATGGCAAGAAGCATTGGCAAAAGCTCATATAATGGGAGATTGTTTTATGTAAAATCAACCTTTGAAATCACTATAACACTTATTTGAGACCAATTGACATTACTTGGCATGTTTCCATCTTTTGTGTGTCCATAGATAATATTCAGGGGCTTTATGTATTTGCTGCTCTACTATTTTAAAATACTTTTTGGTGATGGCATACATTTGCTCATTAGGAGCATCTTTAGTGATGATTTTAATTTCAGATTCATAGAAGCCTCTTTTAACTTTGGTGGTTTCTAGGTAGGCAACATTTAAATCGAGTTTACGAGCAAGTACCTCTGCACCTACAAATACAGGAACTTCACGTCCTAAAAAATATTCATAATGATTTCTTTTGTTTAATTTAGGGCTTTGGTCAATAATAAGTCCATATAAACGTTGGATTTTAGGTACTTGCTTCTCGCAAGTTAAAGCATATTTTGTGATGTGTACATTTTCTATAATATCAGATCCAAATCGTTGCCTTACCTTCCGAACCATACGGTCAAAGAAAGGGTTTTTGATTTTCTTATATACCCCTACGCAACGCATACTTGTTTGTAATTCTAATGAATTTGACCATTCGTAGTTGCCATAATGTGCCGTAAGTAACAGTAAACTTTTAGAATCATTTTCTAATTCTTGTAAAATTTCTGGGTTTTTAATATGAAATCTTTGTTGAAGGTCTTGTTTAGAAATCCCCATAGAGCGGATCATCTCTAAAAATAAATCACAAAGGTGTTGGTAATGTTTTTTTTCAATGGCTAAAAGTTCTTGTGTATTTTTATCTGAGAATGCAGCTTTTAAATTACTAGAAACTACTTTTTTTCTATAGCCAATAAGTTTATAAACCACGAAACAAACCACATCAGAAAAAATATAAAATAAACGCCATGGCAGTTTTGAGAGTATCCATAAAAAGGGATATACTATTAGATAAATAATTTGATTCATAGAGAAAATAGGTTTTATAAGATTTATCAACACCTGTTTATGTTTATTGTTAATAAATCATTTTGCAAAGGTATTGAACAGAATCCGTACAAAATATTGGATTTTTGTAAAAAGTTTAGAGCTTGTTTAAATAAAATAGGACAGTATATAATTAATGCAAAGCTTTTTGTCATAATTTGTAAAAAAGAGCAATAACAGTATATTTACGACTTATGGAAAATACTTCTTCACTATTAATTTATGTATTTATAGGTATCCATGTACTGTTTAGTATGGTGGGGTTCGAGAATAAATCTTTTTTTGATAACTATAAATTTAATATTAATGCACTTAGAAATAAGGAATATTACCGTTTAATTACTTCAGGGCTTCTACATGCCGATTTATCACATCTGTTATTTAATATGTACACGCTATATATTTTTGCACCGATTGTGACCCATTATTTTGGAGATATTTCATTTCTAGTTATGTATATGTTTTCTTTAATTGCATCAGGAATTTTTAGTTATTACATACATCAGAAGGAATTGTATTATTCGGCAATAGGTGCTAGTGGAGCAGTCTCAGGAATATTATATGCCGCAATACTGATCTACCCAGAAATGTCATTGTATTTGTTTTTTATTCCGATTCCGATTCCTGCTTACCTCTTTGCGGTAGGATATTTACTTTACAGTATCTATGGTATGAAAAAGAATATAGGTAATATAGGGCATGATGCACATTTTGCAGGAGCGGTTTCAGGACTTCTAATTGCAGCCTTTTTCTCTCCTCAATTGGTTTTAAATCGGCCTTTTCTTGTAGGTTTTTTACTTTTTCCTATTATAGGATATGCCATTTATGAAAAGATGCTAAAAAAATAAAGCTCTTATATAAAACTAGAAATAAAAAGATTTTTAGTACGATAATCTCAATGTATAATAGGTATTATACCGATTAAATAATTGTTTTTGTCTATATTAGTTTTTTATTTAGTCGTATTTTATATCTATTTTTTACGGATACTAGTTTTATTTTATGTTAAAAAAATACTATTAATTAATGGTTTAGAGTTTGTTTAAAGGGAATACAAACTGTAATTCAAAAGTTTAAGGTTTTGGTTTACTTT
>WTKB01000028.1 GCA_011524575.1 Aquimarina sp. | reverse complement strand
ACTAGGTGCATCCGGATATATAGCCCCAAGGCATTTAAAAGCAATAAAGGATACTAACAATAATTTATTAGCGGCACTAGATCGTTTTGATAGTGTGGGGATCATGGATAGTTATTTTCCTAATGCCGATTTTTTTGTAGAACCAGAAAGATTTGATAGGCATTTTGAAAAATTAAAGTATGATAAGTCCATCAAGTTAGACTATGTGAGTATTTGTACTCCAAATTACCTTCATGATTCTCATATTAGAATGGCTTTAAGAATGGGAGCTGATGCTATTTGTGAAAAACCTTTGGTTTTAAACCCATGGAATATTGATGCACTTGAGAAAATGGAAAAAGATTCTGGTCAAAAAATTTGGAACATTTTGCAGTTAAGAGTACATCAAAGTATTATTGATTTAAAAGAGAAAATTGCAAAGGCTCCTAAAGATAAAATTTTTGATGTTGATTTAACTTATTTGACTTCACGTGGAAATTGGTATTATACTTCGTGGAAAGGAGATATTAAAAAATCGGGAGGAATTGCAACCAATATTGGTGTACATTTTTATGACATGTTATCATGGATATTTGGTGAAGTAAAAGAAAATAAGGTACATGTACATACTCATGATCGTGCTTCAGGTTATTTGGAGTTTGATAGAGCAAGAGTACGTTGGTTTTTATCAATTAATTATGATGTGCTTCCTACTGAAATTAAAGAAAAAGGACAAAGGACTTACAGATCTATAACTGTTGATGGAGAAGAACTAGAATTTTCAAATGGATTTACAGACTTACATACAAGAGTCTATGAGGATATTTTAAACGGAAAAGGATATGGTTTGAGTGATGCTAGGCAATCCATAGAAATAGTTCATAATATTCGAAATACTACCCCTATTGGTTTAAAAGGAGAGTATCATCCTTTCGCTAAAAAGGAACAAGCCAAGCATCCTTTTAGTTTGTAACTTACGAGTAAGATTAGGTTTGAAAAATTTTTTAAATTCTGAATTTAATAAAAATATAATTATACTGCTTACAGGGACGGGTATTGCTACGGTTTTACCTGTGGCTGTAAGTCCTATATTAACACGATTGTATACCCCTGAAGATATGGGAACTTTAGCTGTTTTTGTAGGTGTATGTTTGGTGTTAGGTGCGATTATAAATGCTAGGTATGAATTGGCTATTTTATTGCCAGAAGATGACCTAGAGGCAGTTTCTATTTTTAGTTTGAGTTTTGTAATTAATTGTATAGGTACTTTAATTATATCAATTTTATTGTTTTTTTTTGGAGATCTCTTAGTAGGTCTCTTGGAAAATCCTGAGCTCAGTGATTGGTTATTTTTAATTCCGATTACTGTCTTTTTAATCGGATTAATGAACACTTTAAATACTTTTAATAATCGATTAAAAAAGTTTAAAGATATTGCTACTGCTGCAATTTTAAAATCTGTAGCTTTAGTAATTACTCAGTTGGGATTAGCCTTATTGTATGCAGGGCCTTTGGGTTTAATTGTAAGTGAATTCATATCTAGATTATTTGCAAATTTAAGATTGTATAAAAATGTAAGATCCAAGTATAATTTTTATGAGTTGTTTTCCTTTTCAAAACTATGGTCAGTTGTAAAACGCTATAAAAAATTTCCTTTACTTGATGTTCCAGCAACCCTGTGTAACTTATCATCATTTCATATGATATCATTGATGATGACTTCTTATTTTTCAGCATCTATAGCAGGGTACTTTTTTTTAACTCAAAGGGTGTTGGCTTCTCCTGTAACTTTATTAGCCAATGCTGTTTCTGATGTTTTTAAAGAAAAAGCAGCAAGAGACTATAAAAATTTAGGTCATGCTAAGGAGGTTTTTAAATCTACATTTGTTAAGTTGTTGACCATGAGTAGTGGAGTTTCGATCCTTCTTTATTTTTTAGTAGAATTTGTTTTTTCTTTAGTTTTTGGAACTGATTGGGCAGTTTCTGGTTTATATGCTAAAATATTAATACCGATGTTGTTTTTTAGATTTATTTCAGTTCCATTAAGTTATATGTTTTACATAGGGGAAAAACAGCATTTGAATTTATTATTACAAGCTTTTCTTTTATTTGGAATTGTGGTAAGTTTTTTATTATTTAATAAGGATATTTATGTAGTAAGAAGCTTATCTTTTGTTTTTTCGTTATTTTATGCAATACAGCTATTGATTTCTGCATATATTGCTAAATGTTTTAGAAGTTAATCTAATATGAAAATTTGTTATTTAACATGGGGAGAAACACCTAGATCATATGGTGTGTTTGGATCACAGGTTTTAGGTCAGTTTTTAAAAACTTCAACCGAATTAAAAGAAGCACGTTTTTATTTTATTTCAGGAGTTCCTATAATTCATAGTGGATTAATCAGAGAAAAATTAGGTTATTTTAATGAAATCAAAAAAATAAAGAAAAAGTTATTCAACATTCCTTTTTTATTTTTACCCATTTTTTGTACCCAAAATTTTATAGAATCATCTAAATTAAGTTTCAAGTTTTTTCATGGTTTTTCTCATTTTCTTTTAAAAAGAAAATTAAAAAATATTAATCCTAGTGTGGTGCACTGTAGATCTTACCACGCTGCTTGGGCAGCAGTGCAAATTAAGTTGAAACATAATTTTAAGTTTAAAATTGTTTTTGATCCAAGAGGTTTGTTTCCTGAGGAGGTGGCCTTAAAAAAAAACTATTCTGAAGTTAATGAGGATTACAAATATTTAAAAAAAATAGAAGAGGAAATTATTTCGAATATAGATGTACTTATTGCAGTCTCTGATACAATGGCTAATTATTACAAGAGGCTAGGTGTTGACAAAGTGAAGACTATTTATTTAAGTTCGGATGTGTCCCTTTTAAAACCTTCAAATTTAAATTCAACAAAGCAAGAGCTTAATTTTATTTATGTGGGTGCGTTGTCTAATAGTACTTGGCATAAAATCACCGAATTAAAGTATTTGATGATACATATTTTGAATAAGGTTCCTGAATCAAATTTTACAATTGTAACTACTTCAAATCATAAAGAGATCATTAAAGAGTTTAATGATTTTCCCATTGATAAGTTGCACTTGACATCAACAAAAAATTTAAATGAATTAAAGCCTTTACTACAAAAAGCTAATTTTGGACTGATGTCTTATTTTACACCTAAAACTCAAAGAGAAATTGTGTTAAGTGATATGGTAATGGCTGTTAAAACTGCTGAATATTTTGCAGCAGGATTACCCTTGATTTTGAATAAATATTGTGGTGGAGCTAGTCATATTGTTAATGAAAATAATATTGGTATAGCTTATACACCCTCAGAGTTTAAAGAGATTACTAAGTCAAAAATAGTATCTTTAACAAATAGTTCAAAAAAGAATGAAATTTCAAATTTAGCTGAGGAATTATTTGATTATTCCTCTAATGCTAATAGGTATAAACAAGTTTATATAGATTTGTATTCATCTAACCACTAATTAAAAGTAACTATTTGGAAGAAAAAGTCTCAAGATTTGGTGTTGTTTGTTCGTTGAGCTTCATTTTTTTTTCTTTTTTAGGAAGAATGTTGTTCCCTTTTGGCGACGAACCTGATTTTTATACTAGAGCTTCTAAACTCGTGCTTGAACCTAATTTAAAATGGACTCCATATCACATTTTTAGGCATTATTACCAAGAAATGCGCTTTTTTTCCTTGTGTAATACCAATTCCGATGTATTGTCCTTATGGTCTGAAATAGAATTGAATACATGTGATGAACCCTATCAACAAAAGCTTATTCGTTTTTATTTGTTGGTAATTATTAGCTTACCCATACTATTTGTCTTTTGTTTTAGAGCTATAAGTTACCGAATCTTATCTAAGTTAAAATTAGATTTAACTTTTAAAGAGTTTTCTGAAAAGCTAGATATTTTGTCTTTGACTTTTACGTTTTCTGGGGTCATATATTACTATGGAGTATTTGCGACTGA
>WTKB01000027.1 GCA_011524575.1 Aquimarina sp. | reverse complement strand
ATTTGGTTGATAAAATATTTAATTTCTTTGTCACTTTCAAGAATGATGATCTTTTTTTCATTGGCTAAATTTTGTAACTTTTCTTTTAAAGCTACTCCTTGTGTTTTTTGGAATTGATAGACATATTTCAAAAATTCTAGGTCAAATTTCTCAATACAACCAAGAGGCATATCAGATCTAACTTTCCCCCAGTTGATAATAATTCTTTTAATGATTCGAACTAAACAAGTTAATGTGGACAGATTAAGCATTATTATAGTATCTGCTTTTGCTATTCTAAGATCAATAGTTTCTTTGTAATTACCATCAATAATCCAAGATTCGTTGCTCGTTAGTTCTTTAACAACAGTATTCCATTCTTTCTCCTCTGTAGGTTTCCAATTAGGTTTCCAGTAATATTGGTCTAAATGGAAAAGTTTAAGATTAGTGATAACATGTAATTTTCTAGCTAATGTTGATTTGCCACTACCACAACATCCCACTACCATTATTCTTTTCATAAAAATCTTTATTTTTTTAGATAAACAAGTTATTAAAAAGGATAAAGTGAACATTTATTCTATTTATTAATTTTATAAGTTTTTTTTATAGTTTTAATTATAAATTATTGTTATATTTAACATATAACGTTATAGTTTAATTAACTTAAAAAATATAAAGATATGAGTAAATGTAGTACTAATTCTATGAAAGTGTTTACTCCATGGAGAAGAAAACCATGGGATCAAAAAAAAGTTCAACATTTGTACAGGCGTATTGGGTTTGGAGCTACTCCTGAAGAAATAAGTCTAGCATTAACAAAAACACCTTCTCAAGTAATAGATGAAATTTTAGCAGAAGCTAAAGCAAAGCCAATTACACCAGCACCTTGGTATAATGATTGGTCTAATAAAGAAATTCGTGATGGAGATGGTGCTGCTAAACAAGGTATAGGAGATCCAGCAATGCGAGAATTATGGGGGAGTTCTAGACAGTTTATGATGTATGAGTTGTTTGATGGGATGCGTTCCGGGTCTTTAAGAGATCGTATGGTTATGTTTTGGATGGATCATTTTGCTTCGAATCAGCCTAATTTACGTACACCTTCGATGGAATATAAAAAGCTGGCTTTATATCAAAAATTTGCCGTAGGTAATGTTAAAGATTTTGTTCGGGCTTTAGGTTTAGATCCTTGGATGCATAAGTTTTTAAATGGTATTGATAATACGAAATCACATCCTAATGAAAATTATGCTAGGGAGTTATATGAATTATTTACGTTAGGAGTTGATAGAGGTTATACCGAGCAAGATATCCGTGAAACCGCTAGAGCCCTTACAGGCTATAATAAATGGGATAGAGCTCAAAGAAATTGGGCTTATGGAAAAGAGGGAACTGATCCAGTGTTTACTCCTGAAACTTTTGATGATGGACAAAAGACTATTTTTGGAAAAACAGGGAATTGGGGGTATGATGATGTAATTGATATTCTATTCCAAAAAAGACGTTGGCATGTAGCACGTCACATATGTGTGAAATTATACACTTATTTTGTTTCTCCAGAGACCAAGTGGCGTCCTATACGTAAAATGATTAACACAATGCTCAGAAATAATTTTGAGATTCTCCCTGTTTTATCCGTTATGTTTAAGAGTAAGCACTTTTTTGATGATGAAACTATGGGTACAATCATTAAGTCTCCTTTAGATTTAGAAATTCAGTTTCAAAGAGAATTAAAGTTAGAAACAGGAGCAGATAGTAATAATAATACATTAAATAAATATAGTGCCTATTCAGCAGCTGTACTTGCAATGAACCCTATCAATCCACCAAATGTTTTTGGCTGGCCTAAGGACAAAACTTGGTTAAATTCAGATTCTTTATTAATACGTTGGGAAAGGTCTAGTCATAGTTTATTACATCAAAGAAGAATGCCTTATTCTTACGATCAGTATGATCATTTTAAAAAGTTTGCTCAAGATTTGTTTGGTGTTAACGAGAAAGATGTGAGTATGATTGCTACAAAATTAGTAGATTATTTCCTGCCAAATGGTCTGTACTATGAAGATGAATATGATGAGGCAATTGCTGTATTAAAGAGTAATATTCCAGAAAATCATTTTGAAGACGGTACATGGAGTTTAGCATCTAGCACTGCTGGAAGGCAAGTACATGAGTTACTCATACATATTTCTAAATCACCAGAATTTCAATTACGTTAAAAAAGAAACAATATGAAAAAAAATATACACTGTAATAAACAAGATCACGACCAATGGTCACGAAGATCATTTTTACAAACACTAGGACTCGCCGGTGCAGGAAGTATGGCACTAGGAGGAGGGTTTTTAGGTTTTGCTAATAATTCAAAGCTATCTAACGCTTTAAATACAGTCGATAATGATAGAGTTTTAGTAATTGTACGTCTTTTCGGAGGAAATGATGGTTTAAATACTATAGTTCCTGTAAATCAATACGGATTGTATGCAAATGCACGACCTACTTTAAAAATTCCTCAAAATAAGTTATGGACTTTAGATGATGGCTATGGTATGCCTGATTATATGAGTTCTTTACAACATTTATGGGGAGATGGTCGTATGAAGGTTGTGAATAGCGTAGGTTATCCTAATTTATCACATTCTCACTTTAAAGGAAGTGATATTTGGGCAACTGCAGATATGGGAGCTACTCAAAACACAGGGATTTTTGGAAGTTATTTTGAATCCATTCACCCTGATTTTTTAATTAATCCACCAGCTACTCCTACAGCTATAGAGATCGGAGGACGTAAAAACTTAACTTTTTACGGAGAAGATTCTAAGTATAGTTTCCACGCTTCTTCTCCTGCTAAATTAGAGCATATTGCTAAGTCAGGAGTGCAATATGATATGCAAGATTTACCTGGTTGTACTTATGGCGATCGTTTATCCTATGTAAGAGGCTTAGCGAATTCTACTTATAAGTATAGTGGTGTGGTAAGTGAGGCGTATAATGCTTCTAGTGATAATACTACGGGTGAAGGCTATGCTACTAATGATATAGGAAAGAGTTTAGGTATTGCTGCCCGATTGATTAAAGGAAGTTTAGGGACTAAGGTTTATATGATTACTGCAAACGGGTATGATACGCATACTAATCAAGCAGGAGGACACCAAGAGTTGATGACTAATTTAGCTCAAAGTATCGGTCATTTCTATAAGGATCTAGATCGTCAAGGTCTAGGAAATAAAGTGCTTACAATGTGTGTCTCAGAATTTGGAAGACGTTTAAATGAAAATGGGGCACAAGGTACAGACCATGGTAGTGCAGGACCAGTTATGATCTTTGGAGGTGGACTCACTGAAAATGGTGTTGTAGGTGAGCATTCTAGTTTGAATGCAGAGGATATGTATGACAATCAAAAACATTTAGCATGGAAAACAGACTTTAGAAGCGTTTATGAATCCGTCTTAAGAGATTGGATGCAAATTGATGCACTAACCATTAATAATGTAATCCTTAATGGAGATTTCCCAGATCTTGATTTAGGATTAGGCGCTAATACTTCTAATATACAACCAGCCGCTAAAGAGATTCAGGCAGTAACTTCTGTAAATCCACATTTAGTATTTGAAGGTGATCAGACTTACATTAAATATCAAAATATAGCCACTCAGAAAGTTACGGTTTTATTATACGACTTTTTAGGGCGTGAGATTGCCACATTATATAACGGGTTTACGATGGAGGGAGCACAATCTGTACGTATTGATTTTAATAGTATTCCTTATTCTTTCCAGCCTAACCAATATTATATTTATCGAATAGTAAGTAATAGATATAATGTAAGTAAGAAGTTTTTATACAAGTAATATCACAATTAGAAAATGATTTAAACCTTTTTTTAATCGGTTTTACTTTATTAGAAAATAAATTGTAATAAGTTGATAAAAAAAAATATCGAGAGATTTTTATCTCGATATTTTTTTTGAGAGCTTTTTTAAACTAAATAAAAATGTAAATTAAAA
>WTKB01000259.1 GCA_011524575.1 Aquimarina sp. | reverse complement strand
CAACAGTTAGTAAATTCAATCGATCCTGGTATAAAACACGAACAGCGTACTTGGTATATACCTGTATGCTATCATGAAAAACTAGGTTGGGATTCCCAAGAGGTTTGTGAAAAATTAAACCTATCAGTACAAGAATTAATTGAAAAACACAGCAGTGTGCGCTACCCTATTTACTTTATTGGTTTTTTGCCAGGCTTTTTATATTTAGGAGGATTAGACGCTAAATTACACCTTCCTCGAAAAGCCACTCCTAGATTACAAGTACCCCAAGGAGCTGTGGCTATTGGAGGAGCACAAACAGGTATCTACCCTAGTACTAGCGCCGGTGGATGGCATATTATAGGACAAACACCTATCAGGTTATTTGACATTGAAAATACCACTCCTTGCTTTGCACAAGCTGGTGATTATATTCAATTTGAACCCGTGAGTTTACAAGAGTATGAACACATCCAAAACCAAATAAAAGAGGGTAATTACCAACTAAAATCTCAAGTTACTCATGATTAAAGTAGTACAATCTGTGTTTGGAGTTTCGGTACAAGACCTAGGGAGAACAGGATATGCACATTTGGGAGTACCCATTTCTGGGGCTATGGATCAATATGCTTCGGGGTTAGGAAACTTAATTTTAAATAACCCAGAAAACACCGCGGTAATTGAGGTATGTATGGGAGCTACGAGCTTAGACTTTTTAATGGATTGTAGTATTTGTATTACAGGGGCACATTTTAATGCTAAAATCAACCAAAAGACTGTAGATCTAAATACCAAAATCAGTGTAAAGGCAGGTGATCGTTTACAATTTGGAAAACGTGAATATGGAGTATATACCTATATTTCGGTAAAAAACGGACTCCTTACCGAAAAAAAATTAGGCAGTCAGTCACAATATAAGGGCATCACCAAAACCAATAAATACACCAAGGGCATGCTCATTCCTATAAATGCAAATACTTGTTTAACTCATTCTACTACTGCAAAAATTAAAGTCAATAAAGAACATTTTAACCACAAAATACTAGAATGTTATCCCGGACCTGAGTATGACTTACTTAATCCAGAACAAAAAAAGTTACTTACGCAGCCTTTTAGTTTAAGTAACAACTTAAGTAGAATGGGCATACAACTAAATGAAAAAGTACCCAATCAATTAGCATCCATGTTAACCTCAGCAGTGCTACAAGGTACTGTTCAATTAACCCCATCTGGTACTTTAATTGTTTTAATGCGTGATGCACAAGTCACTGGCGGCTACCCTAGAGTTTTACAACTAAGCCAAAAAGCTATCAATCAATTAGCTCAAAAAACTACTGGTGATTGGGTGGAGTTTGTGGTGGGTAATACTTGAGCTTTTAATAAATAGACACCAATTCACGAAAATAATTTTAATAGCATATTATGGCAACTAAAATTTTTATTAGCCATAAGAGAACAAAAAACATGCACCAACAAAGGTCTATTGGTAGTGGACTATAAATTTATTTTTATCATGTGCTTTTACAATGTAAGCATTACCAAACTGAACACGGGCAACAAGTTCATACAAGGTATTTGTTCCAATATCAATAAATTTATGTTTACTGCTAGCTTCCCAGTACTTGTGTCGGTATTTCCATAGCATTAAATAATGATTCGGGAGTTTACAAAGCTTTTTATACTCATCTTCCAATGCTCTTAAATAATCCATATTCTCATCCTTATCAGGCAACCTAAGTATACTACTTAGAGCATTCATCTCTTTTTCAATTTCTGAAATAGCAAAAGAATCAGGCACTTCAATTTTTTCTGTAGGATTTTGACGCATTTTAGTGAGTTGATATTCAAGGTTAAACTTGTCATTAATAAAGCTTAGGTTTTTATCAACCCCAATCAAATCAATCACCCAAATCATACGATTATAAAATTGTTCTCTCGCTCTAATTTCATTGGGTTTTATAGGGGAATGCTGTAATTCAATAACTACCTCTTTTTTAGGATTGTAAATATCCGCAATATGCTTTTCTCCTGTTTTAGAATCATGTTTTACAACTTCTTGATAGGAAGAATCAAAATAATTTTTCCAATCACGATGCCACTCCGTTTCATTTTCGTACCACAAATCACATTGTTTCTTATTTAAATGTCGCCAATGGTATTGATTAATTTCACCGCAATAAGATTTTACTTCTGCGCCACAGCACAAACAAGTAGCCATTAAATTCGGTTGAGCGGTTATTTTTTTTCCGTTAAGTAAAGCGTATTTCATAGTATAATTTACTAAATAAAGCCCACACTTCGACTACGCTCAGTGTGACATGCTATCACTACGCTCAGTGTGACATGCCATCACTACGCTCAGTGTGACATGCCATCACTACGCTCAGTGTGACATGCTATCAACACGCTCAGTTTGACACTGTACAATCAAAGATTGTTAGGCTAATGGAAGTCAAAGCGCAATGTCAGGCTGAGCGTAGTCGAAGACTGCCAAGTTAAACAAAGTCGAAGACTGTCAATCTGAGCGAAGACCAACCACAATGTCAATCTGAGCGAAGTCAAAGATTGTTGCACACCAAACATACTTTTACTAATTTCAGCACCCACAATAAAAAAACTTAAACTCAATGTCCGAAGACCAAAAAAAACAACTACAACAACAACTCTGGAAAATTGCCGACGTACTGCGTGGTAATATGAGTGCCGATGAATACCGTGATTACATTTTAGGATTTATTTTTTACAAATACCTTTCCGAAAAAATGCAAAGCTATGCTACTCAAATCCTAGAGGAAGACGGGATAGCCTATACCGCTATTGCAGAAGATACCGAAGAGGGACAAGAATACCTAGAAGCTATCAAAGAAGCCTCAGTGGAAAAGTTGGGGTATTTTTTAAAGCCTTCGGAACTGTTTTCGAGTATTGCCGAAAAAGGAAACCAAGACCAATTTATTTTAGATGACCTTAGCCGTATTCTCAATAATATTGAGCAGTCCACTATGGGAACGGAAAGCGAAGATGATTTTGACAAACTTTTTGAAGACCTAGACCTTACCAGTACCAAACTAGGTCGTACCGAAAAAGACAAAAACGAACTCATTAGCAAAATACTAGTACACCTAGATGCGATTGACTTTAAACTAGAAAATACAGAGTTAGACGTACTGGGCGATGCTTACGAATATTTAATTGGACAGTTTGCTGCTGGAGCAGGAAAAAAGGCAGGAGAGTTTTATACCCCGCAAGAGGTTTCGGTAATTTTAGCACAACTGGTGACTAGCGGAAAACAAAAACTAAAATCGGTATATGACCCTACTTGTGGTTCGGGGTCGCTATTATTACGTGTGGCTAAAGAGGTGAATGAGGTATCGGAGTTTTACGGACAGGAACTCAACCGTACTACCTACAACTTGGCACGTATGAACATGATATTACATGATGTGCATTACCGTAAATTTGACATTAAACAAGCCGATACCCTAGAGGCTCCTCAGCATAGCGACAAACGTTTTGAAGCCGTGGTAGCCAATCCGCCTTTTAGTGCTAAATGGAGTGCCCACGACATCCATTTGAACGATGACCGTTTTAGCCAATACGGAAAACTTGCCCCAAAAAGCAAAGCCGACTTTGCCTTTATCACACACATGATTCACCACCTAGCCGATAACGGAATTATGGCGGTAGTAATGCCACACGGGGTGTTGTTTAGAGGAGCTGCCGAAGGACACATACGCCAATACTTAATTAAAGAACGCAACTACCTAGATGCCGTGATTGGATTGCCTGCCAATATTTTTTATGGAACCAGTATCCCTACCAGTATTTTAGTATTTAAAAAATGTAAGGAACACCCCAACGACATCTTGTTTATAGATGCCAGCCAGCATTTTGAAAAAGAAAAAAACCAAAATATCCTACGCCCTAGCGATATTGAAAAAATAGTAAGCACCTACCAAAACCGTACCCAAGAGGACAAGTACAGCTATATAGCGACACTAGATGAGGTTGCTGAAAATGACTACAACCTAAACATCCCC
>WTKB01000017.1 GCA_011524575.1 Aquimarina sp. | reverse complement strand
ACCTACATCCTACTCTGTTCCGATGGTTCCTATTACACAGGGGTAACCAACAACATTACACGCCGCTTAAATGAGCACCAAACAGGTTACAACAAAACCAGTTACACATACAATAGGCGACCACTAGAACTAAAATATTGCCAAGAATTTCATGATATTAATAAAGCCATTAAATTTGAAAAACAACTAAAAGGTTGGTCAAGAGCCAAAAAGAAAGCTTTGATTGATAAAAATTACGATGAACTTAAAAAACTAGCCGCTTGTAAAAACGATTCGCATTACAAAAACCACACCTCGACTACGCTCGGTGTGACAAAACCGACTTCGCTTGGTGTGACGACTACCAATATCGAGCTGAGCGAAGACGAAGCAAATGCCAAGCTAAGCAAAGTCAAAGCATGTCAAGCTGAGCGTAGACGAAGCCAATACCAAACTGAACAAAAAAAATACAAAACACAAATGACCACTCAATCCGAACAATTACTTGAAAATAACTTAATGCATCAGCTCACCACTTTAGGTTACGAGCAAGTGGCTATTCCTACTGAAGCCGACCTGTATAGCAACCTAAAAGAGCAGTTACAAATACATAACAAACTTACTTTTTCAGAAAACGAATTTAACAAGATACTCAACCACCTAAACAAGGGAAGTATTTTTGAAAAAGCCAAAACACTACGTGATAAGTTTCAGTTAACCAAAGATGATGGCACAACTGCTTATATCGAGTTTATCAATCAAGATGAATGGTGCCAAAACCAATACCAGGTAACTAACCAAGTCACTATAAAGGGAAAATACGAAAACCGTTATGATGTTACTATACTTATTAACGGTTTGCCCCTGGTACAAATTGAACTCAAAAAAAGAGGACTCGAAATTAAAGAAGCATTCAATCAAATAAGTCGATACCAAGAGCATTCCTTTGGGGCTGGGATGGCGCTGTTTCAATATGTGCAACTATTTGTAATTAGTAACGGAGTCAACACCAAGTATTTTGCTAATAACCGTAATACAAGCTTTAAACAAACCTTTTATTGGTCCGATGATAGAAACAATCGGATAGCCAGCCTTTCAGATTTTGCCGATGCTTTTCTGGAAAAATGTAAGCTGTCAAAAATGCTGACTAAATACATTGTACTGCACCAAACCGATAAAATTTTAATGGCACTGCGCCCCTACCAATTTTATGCCGTTGAAGCTATAATTGATAAAGTAAAAAACTCAACCAGTAATGGCTATATATGGCATACTACAGGTTCGGGTAAAACCTTAACTAGTTTTAAAGCCAGTCAAATAATTACCCAACTCCCTCATATTGATAAAGTCGTTTTTGTAGTTGACCGTAATGATTTGGATTACCAAACCATGAAGGAGTTTAATAACTTTAAACAAGGCTCAGTAGACAGTACCTCAAACACCAAAGTTTTAGTAGACCAGTTCACAGACCCTAATACCGCTTTAATAGTTACTACCATTCAAAAACTAAATACCGCCATTAGTAAATCTAAGTATTTAGCACAAATGGATGCCTACAAAGACAAAAACATCGTTTTTATTTTTGATGAGTGTCACCGCTCACAATTTGGCGAAACCCATAAAAAAATCACACAATTCTTTACAAAACATCAGTTATTTGGCTTTACAGGAACCCCCATTTTAGCAAAAAATGCGGCCAGTACCGATGAGGGTAAAAAAACCACTAAAGACTTATTTTATGAATGTTTACATAAATATGTAATTACCGATGCGATTCGTGATGAAAATGTATTAAAATTTGCCATTGAATATGTAGGGCGTTATCAAAAAAAGGACTCTGCCAATGAGATTGATATCGAAGTTGAAGCTATTGATACGAAAGAGCTATTAGAGTCTGATATTCGTATTGAAAAAATCACCAATTATATTATCAATAACCACGCACGTAAAACACATAATAAAACCTTTACAGGAATGTTTTGCGTAAGTTCTACAGATGTTTTAGTTAAATATTACAAGGCTTTTAAAACGCTTAAAGCAGAAGGAAAACACGATTTAAAAATAGCTACTATTTTTAGCTATGCCGCCAATGAAGAACGCGATAGCGACAATGGCCATATTGAAGACAGCCACCTAGACGAAAATGCGGCAATTAGCCCATTAAAACGTGATTTACTTGAATCCTATATTAGCGATTATAATCAAGAATTTGGTTGTAATTATTCTACAAAAGATTCTAAATCTTTCTATAATTATTACAAAGACATTGCCCAACGCGTAAAGCGAAAAGAGATTGATATTTTATTGGTAGTCAATATGTTTTTAACAGGTTTTGACAGTAAATCACTAAACACACTTTACGTAGATAAAAACTTGAAGTATCATGGTTTGATTCAAGCATACAGTCGTACTAACCGAATTTTAAACGATAAAAAATCACAAGGAAACATTATCGCTTTCCGAAACCTTAAAAACAATACCGATGAAGCCATTGGATTGTTTAGTGATAAAAATGCAAGTGAAGATATTATCATACCTGCTTATGAAAGCCAATTAGAGCGCTTAAACCAAGCTTATGAAAAATTAATAGCATTAACCCCTTCTCCTGATAGTGTTGATGATTTATATAACGAAGAAGAGGAATTAGAATTTATAAAACAGTTCAGGGAATTAATGCGTGCTTTAAATGTATTGGAAAGCTTTGCCGATTTCACTTTTGATGATATAGCACTAAACGCTCAGGAATTCAATGATTTTAAAAGTAAATATTTAGACTTACATCAAAAGGTAAAGACCAATAAACAAAAAGAAAAGGTTTCTATTTTAGATGAAGTTGATTTTGAGTTAGAATTAATTCATCGTGACGAAATCAATGTCCGTTACATTTTACAGCTATTGGTAAAGGCTAATAAATCTTCAGACAAAAAAGAGGCTACTCAAATTAAAAATCAGGTGATTGATTTACTTTCGGGACAGTCTCAATTACGCAGTAAAAAAGAATTAATTGAACAATTCATTGAAGAAAACCTGCCTAAAATTTCTAATAGTGATAGTATAGAAAGTGAATTCACTAACTATATAAACCAACAAAAAGAACGTGCTTCAAAAGAACTATGCGATACTGAAAACTTAATTCCTGAAAAACTAGATGCTATAGTTAGTGATTACCTATTTACAGGTCGTGAACCTTTGCGAGATACCATTATCAATGCCTTAAAAGAAAAACCGAGTATTTTACAACGTAAAAAAACAGGGGAACGCATTCTTATAAAAATTAAAGAATTTGTAGAAACATATATAAACACTGATAATTAATTAGCAATGGATTCGGGAATAAGAGACACCTATGAAATTACAGGCTTTTTCTATGAAAATGAAGGGGTAAAATGTCGAAAATATTTAGATATTAAAAAAAAGGAGGCTACCATTAATACACCAGACCTGATGGTAATTATGATGAATCCTGGTGGTTCAGAACCTTTATCTGGTTTAGATGATGAAAGAAAACCTACTCCAACTAAACCTGATAAAACCCAAGACCAAATTATGAGAGTGATGGAATCTAAGGGCTTTACATACGCTAGAATTTTAAACTTATCGGATATAAGAGAAACTAAAAGTGCTGAGTTTTACAAAAAACTAGCACCTAAAAAAGAAACCCCATGGCATTGTATATTTTCTGAACAAAGATCTGGGGAGCTAGATAAACTATTTGTAAAGGATACAATTTGTATTGTAGCTTGGGGGGTTAATTACAAATTAAGAGGTCTTGTATGTGCTGCTGTAACATTTTTAAAAAAACACAAGATTAAATGTTTTGGCAACAACAAAACAGACACCAATTTTCATTACCACCCACTTCCTAGATCAAAAGATGCACAGGATCACTGGGTAAAATCAATTTGTGAAAAATTAAGTAAAAACCTACATGAAGAATTATGTAGTTAATTATCAACACTTTTAGAACACTAAATAAAAAACCCTTATAAACACTGGGCTTATAAGGGATTAAAGTGGAGTCGGAGGGATTCGAACCCTC
>WTKB01000180.1 GCA_011524575.1 Aquimarina sp. | reverse complement strand
TAAAAATTAAAAAAAGAAGGAAAACTTAAAGTTTTAAACTAAAAAAGCCACTCTTTTAATTAATTGGTTTTTAAGGTTTAATATTATTTTATTAGTTTTTCTTAAGAACTAAAATTTTTTCAAAAAAATCATATGCAGAATTAATTACATCTTTATAAAGAGGATAATTATCAACATTAATCCTAATACTATTATAATCCTCATTTACCTTTATCAATAAGTCTCCTTCAGCATTTATAATTCCTTTACTTACAAATTGACAAATTATATGATCTTCTACATTTAACGACTTATTAAAATTAAAGTCATCTATGTTAGCTACGTAATAGCCATCGGGTATATTTACTTTAAAATCATAATCATATTTATTTGGATAACGAATTTCAATATCATTAACTCGTTCTTCTTCTTGATAAAATTCCATTTGAGTTCCAATTACTTTTCCTATTGACAAATAAAGATCTCCATTAACTGAATTTATTAGCTCTGGACTTGAATAAGACCAATTAGTAAGAAAGGGCTTGTTTTCTGTTTTTGATTCTAAATCTGTATTACCAACTGTAAAATCATCTATAACCGCATCTTCAATACCAGATAAGCACATATTGTTTTTATACTCATCTAGTTTATTCATTTTAGAATGATTGTTAAATGCAGATCGATAAACATGACCTTTATATCCAGTAAGTTGTTGTTCACATAAAACAACCAGAGCATTTTCTTCATCATTAACATTTATATCAAATTTTCGAATAGTCATAGTCTCAATTGAAAGAGGAGATTGTATTTCTTTAAACCTGTAACCATAACTATTAACAATTAAGGTCTGATTACCAATGTATTCAAATGGAGGAAAACCTAAATAACTATTTTTAAAATTAGGGTTGACATATTTTCCTTCGGAAGGGAAATAAAAAAGAATTTGTTCTAAGTTATAGTTTGAATAAAAATCTTTATCAAAACGATGTCGAAAACGATCAGATGTGAGATTTAAATTAAAATTAATGTTATAATACTGAAACAACAAACTATATACCTTAACAATCCCCATATCATTTGCTTGCTGAAACTTTAATATTTGTTTTAATTTTTCAGAAGTATTAGGATTATTATTTATTTGAAAATTAGAATAAATGTACTTACATATAGTATTAATTTGATCAGGCTTAGACAAGTTTTCAAAATTAGGGTAATTACTTGCAAATTTTTTAATGTATTTTGAGTATAGTTTTACATCAAATTGCAAAAACCTTGTCTGTAATCCTTTGGATAAATTTTCCCATAATTGGCTCTCAGAAATTGAATTTTGATAAAAAGTGTAGGCTATTTTTTGACGATTAGCTCTACTAGCAGAAACTTTTTCGTCAATCATTGCTGGAATATCTTTAATCAAAGTTTGATACTTATTGACTTTACTCTCAATATTCTCTTTAAACTCATTAGATGAATTATAAAACTTATATTTTAAATGAATATGAGTTGGTAACGATATAGAAATTTTAGATTCCTTAATTAAATAATCTTTTTGAAAAACTAAATACCCATTAGACCTAGCTGATTCTCGTATAGTATATAAATATTCAATTTGTGAATTAACCTGCACCCCCTCTAAAGCAAAAATGCTATAATTTCCTTTTTCTTTTAAATTAGAAAGGAGTTTTATATTTTTTCTATTAAAATTTTGCACTGAACCATCTGGTTGAATTACACGGGCTTTAAAATTGATTAAGCTTGTAGTATCTCTAATAGGAATATAAAGTTTGTTATGTTGCTGAACTCCTTTATCACTATGTACACTTATTAAAGAATGCTTATGAATATAGTTATTATATGAGCCATAACTATATTTCATTTCAATACTACTGTTCTCAAATAAAGCAATAGCATCTTTTTGTAAATCCTCATTCTCAATTTCATTGAAGATTGGATTCTTTACCCAATCTTTATCAGAAACCTGAGCATTTAGTAAAATAATAGCATTGAAAAATATTAAGGTAAAAAGTTGTACTCTCATTATTTTTTAATTGATTTAAATATTAAAACTTGTTTGTTAGACTTAATGATATTTTTAACAAAAGAATTCCATTCATTTATTTTATCAGGTGTTATAGTTATCGTATCAATTTTATACTTCTTGGTTATTTTAATAACATTATTAATTACTTCATAAGTGATAACAAGTGAATAATCTGGAGTATCAATACTTATACCCTCAGGAATAAAAACAAGCTCTTTATTATCAGGGATTTGAATATTTGATAAAATACTAATAGTTTCTTTAAAGTCAATTTCTTTATTGTAATTTAAAGCATCATCTGTAACCAAATCTTCCACCAAATACTGATCAAATGAAGGGTATAACAAAAATTGATCATTAACTTTTTTTAATATTTTAGGGGTAGTACTAGTAACATTTATTGTAACAAAATCTTTGTATAAAGATTGATCTTCAATACTAGTTATATTGAAGTTAGTATTCTTTTTTCCAATATTAAAATCATCATTAAGTATATCTTTATACCCAACTACGTCTGTATAATTTAATTTATTTAAAGCATCAAGTTTACTATGTCCATAAAATTTTAATTCATGTACACCTTCGAGGTTGCCCAGTTCTGAAATTGAAAAATTATTGGTTATTTTCTTTAAGTTTAAATTAGGTTTATTAACAGGAACTTTGTTTATTTTAAAGGTAGAAGAATCTATTCCTATTAATGCTTCTTTACTTTGAATAAATGGAGAAGGGTAAGGATATATTAAGTATTTAGAAGTTGGATCTAAAAAAACAGTATCTTGTTCTTTTGTGATTACAGTTGTAATCATATGATTATCAGCAACAGGAGTAGGTAAATCTTTATATAGAAATGGTTTTCTTCTAGTCCCAATCCAAGTTGGATAAGCCTTAACCCCTGCATATTGAAGCATTTCCTTAAGTAGATAAGCCATTGCTTTACAATCACCATATTTGTTATTTATTGTTACAGCTGGATTTTCTGGTATAAAACCATTCATACCATCTTCAAAAGCAATATAACTTATATTATTTTGGACATAATAATATATTTTTTTAATAACATCTTCTTCTTTAGTGATGTCATTAATTAATGAATTAGTAATATTTTTAACCTTATCAACACCTTTATTATCCACATTAGACAATAAACGAACATACCATTTATATAAATCCGATTCAGAACTTAAAACACCAATAGATTCACCTTTACTAATGTAACTTTTAATGTATGGAACAAGTATTGGTAAATAATGTGAAGGCCATTGATATTTATTTAGATTATAACGTTTAAGATCACTTATACTATATGTGCAAATAGTGAAATTATTTTCCTTGGTTACATCAATATTAACTTGATTATCTAAAAGATTAAATTTTCTTAATTTAAAATCAACGTTATTTGGAAAGTTTACATTTAAAACAAAATTTTCAATGTCTAATTTATCACCTAAATATATAGAAGAAATCAAGTGAATATCTTTTAATTTTTTGGTATACTCCAGTATAGTTTTTGAACCTGGACCCACATTAGGAAAGACAATATTTTTTGATTTTAAACCAGAATAAAATATTCCTCTTTGCAACACATCACTTTCTTCAATTTTTTTTTGGCGACTTATTTTTTCTCTTCCATTAACTACATTATAAGTTTTAGCTGTTATGGAGGTAATAATTTCATTTTCGTCAAAATAAACAGATTCTTTTGCCCAGTTTATATCAACATTATCACCAAATCTATTAATTTTTTTAGTGGTTTCATAAACCTCTATCTTACCATTTTCTTGAGTAATATTTATAGATTTCTCTAATAACTCAGTAACAGGTAAATTATCTTGAGCTAAAACACTAATACTAAAAAGCATTAATAATTTTAAAATAAATGAATTCATAAGTTAAGTAATTAAAAAGGCTGTAATACAAAAAGTATTACAGCCTCAAATCTATTAAATAATAACGATTATATCTTAATCCGCTAAAACAATCACTTTATTATTTTTAACTTCAATAACACCGCCTTTA
>WTKB01000183.1 GCA_011524575.1 Aquimarina sp. | reverse complement strand
AAATTTCAGTGGATACTAATATATATGATATACCTGCTTTAATTAATCAGAGGTACAATACTTTATTAGCAGCCGCTTATAAATCTAGAATTACTGTTGCAACAATTATTTCTAGTAATTACAATGGAAGTAAAGTTTATTTAGGTTTTAGAAGAGAAGATACAAAAGAACAAGATGTAGAGTTGTTTTCTTCTCTTATAAATGGAATATTACCAGGAAAAAAAATAGAATATTCAGAACAAACTACCTTTTCTTCTTTGTGTAAAGGATTTTCTAAAGGGGGAGTGATAACAGGGCTGCCTACATTAAAAGTAGATGAAGAAAAAGTGCAGTTTAATATGGCTTCTGTAATTCGCAGCTTGTATGACAAGCAATATACTTTAGCTATTATTTCTACACCAATTTCAACAGAAATACAACAGAATACTTATAGGGAACTTTTAAATTGGAGGGATCAATTTCATGCCTTAGCTAAACTAACCAAGGGAATGGATGAGGGTGAAACATCGACCTATGGTACTTCAAGTCAAAAAACAGAAGGCTTCTCTGAAACTAAAGGGCATAACTTTAGTGGAGCAGGCGTAGGTGGAGGTGTAGGTGGAGTAGTAGGTGGAACTATCGGAGGACCACCGGGTATGATAATGGGGACAATGATAGGTGGTGCTATTGGGAGTGCTTATTCTCATAATAGGTCTACAACAACCAATTCTAGTACTACTTATGGTACAAATCAGTCTATTGCTAATAGTCGTTCAGAATCGTTATCATATGAACAACAAAATGGTGTAGCTTTAGAGTTAGAAAAACTTACTGAACATTTGTTGGAACGTACTGTAAGAGGTTTTAATATAGGTATGTGGGAAACAACAATAAGTTTTTCAACACCTGATATTATTACTGGAGAGATTTTAGGAGGTAGTTTTTTAGGAGAGTTGTCAAAACCTAGCAATCAATTATTACCACCCTCTCAAATGTTTACAGGAAACTTAAACCAAAATCAAAGTTTATTTATACCTATAAATAATAATCAAAATACAATTTTTCCAAAAAGCTTAACATCTTATATCACAAGCCAAGAATTAGCCTTACTTACTGCTCCACCATCGGAGTCTTTACCAGGGTATGAAATTAAAAAAATGCCTTCGTTAGCTTTAAATGATGTAGGTGTAAACCAAGGGTTAAAAATAGGTAACATTACAGATTATGGGAACCCTTTAACAAATAACCCTTTGTCACTTTCTTCAAAGGACTTAAATAAACATTTATTTGTTTGTGGTCTAACTGGTAGTGGAAAAACAACAACTGTAAAAAATATTTTAAAAAATATAGTGGCTCATGAAAAAGTGCCGTTTCTGATTATTGAATCTGCAAAACGTGATTACAGGCAATTATTATCAGATGATACTTTTAAAAATAATTTAAATATTTATACTGTAGGTAATGCTTCTGTTAGCCCCATAAGATTTAATCCTTTTTATGTGCAAAGGGGTGTTCACTTATCAGAGCATATAGATTATTTAAAAGCTATTTTTAATGCTAGTTTCTCTCTTTATGGACCCATGCCTGCAATTGTAGAAAAATGTATTCATAATATTTATGCAAAAAAAGGTTGGGATATAACCAAAGGTTTTCATCCAAATTTTTCAGATAATTTTGGACGATATGATGATACTGCTTATGATTCAATGCAACATCTTTATTTTTTCCCAACATTAAGTGATTTAAAAGAGGAAGTAGAAAATTATGTGAAGTATAAACTTGCCTATAAGGGTGAATTACAAAACAATATTAGAACAGCTATTTTGGTTCGACTTGAGGGTCTTTCTGTGGGTGCTAAAGGAATGATGTTCGATACTTATGATGTACATCCTTTAGAAGAATTGTTGAAAAAAAATACAATTCTTGAAATGGAAAGTTTAGCAGATGATGATGATAAAGCTTTTTTTGTTGGGTTGATGTTAGTTATGATTAGTCAATACCGTCAAAAAGAAAACCCTACAATCAACCCAGGAAAAGTTAATAAAGGTTTAAAGCATTTTATGGTAATTGAAGAAGCACATCGTTTATTAAAAAAT
Source organism: Aquimarina sp. (assembly GCA_011524575.1). Taxonomy (GTDB): domain Bacteria; phylum Bacteroidota; class Bacteroidia; order Flavobacteriales; family Flavobacteriaceae; genus Aquimarina. The sequence goes on along the minus strand of WTKB01000183.1, from coordinate 1,960 downwards.
ATAGCAACTGAAAAAACAACTGAGGGAATGGGAAATCCTAAAGGGAAAGCTGTAGAGTTATTTACAAACGTGATTGCTGAAATGCGTTCTTTAGGTCAAGGTGTTGCAGTGGTAGAACAAATTCCTTCAAAAATTTCTCCCGATGTAATAAAAAATACAAACACAAAAATTGTTCATCGTTTAGTAGCTAAAGACGATCAATCTTTACTTGCAGGTTCTTTAAGTATAACAGATGAAGATGCATTATATTTAAGTAGGTTGGTTACCGGTCATGCACTTGTACATAAAGAAGGTATGGAAAGGCCTGTAGAATGTGAAATGATAAACAATATCAATTCATCAGCAGCTAGTGATTCAAAAGTTGCTAAATTGATGGGGCCTAACCAAATAAAAACATTACACCCTTTTGAAGTTTATTCATTGTCTAAAACTTTAGGTAAAAAAGGAAAAGTGTGGGTTCAAAAACTATTAAATTCTCTTTGTACAATAGAATATATAAAACTTAAGGGGAAAATAGAATCTTTCGAAAGAGCTATCGAGCAAGAAATTAAAATTTCAGGTAAATATTTTAAAAGTGATTTATATAATGAATTTGCTATAAAACAAATATTCAATTTTTTAACACAAGGATTCTACAAAACAAATAATAAAATACCATTAACATTAAAAACGACCTTACACAATTTATTGATTAACAAAAAAGAAGAGGATTTTATCCTTTTTAAGAAGGAAATATCACAGTATTGGGGAATGAATGAAAAAGAATTTGTGAACAGAGTGGTTTCAGCTTTGGTTAAAAACATCGAGTTAAAAGGTAAAGTGGAAAATAAAGAAGCTGCTATAAGTAGTTACTACATTTAAATATGAAAAAGGATGATAGAACAATTAGCGACTGCAATTAAAGAAACAGGAATACAGTCACTAAAAGAGACTAAAGAGGTTATAGCTAATGAAACATCTTTAGGAACGATTGATATTGTAGAAAATGGTTCACTAACAGCTTTAGAGACTGAAAATTTAATTTTAGATATATATTCTGAAACAAATTTCAAGAGTATAGACGAGATGAATATAAGTGAAGAGGAACAGAAAATTTATGATAACGCTGGTTTAGAGAGGGAAAAGATAAATGGTAGAGAGGTTTTAATTCAACCAAATATAGATTATCACAATCCTCTAGGGATACCAGGTCAAGAGTCTCAAACAAACTTAGATAGAATGAAAGATGGTTATGCGCCGTTAGATGAAAATGGTAATCCATATCAATTACATCATATTGGTCAAGAAAATGATAGTCCTTTAGCTGAGCTCACTAATGAACAACATCAGGCTAATGGCAATTATAGTGTTTTGCATACTAAAGAAGGGCCATCTGAAATTAACAGAAAAGAGTTTAATGAACAAAGGGCAGAGCATTGGAAGTCTCGTGCAGAACAGATAAGTAAATAAATATGAAAAAAAACATTATGATTAAAAATTTTGATAATTCTATGCCAGGAGTTTCAAGTCAACAGATATCTAAACTTGAAAGTATATTAGATGGTGAATTGCCTAAAGATTACGTTAATTATTTGAAAGAGTATGGTTTTGTTTCAATAAATGGGCGAGATTTATACGGACTTGGTCATGAAAAATTCTTTAATACTTTAAAAAAAACATTAGAATTACAACAGAATTTTAATTTAAGTAAATATTTTGTTGTAATTGAGAATCTTGGAATAGGTGGTATTTATATTATGTTGAATACTTATAATGGAAGTATTTATGAATGGTCTATTAATGGGATAGAAAAAAAAATATATAAATCATTTGAAACCTTTTTAGAAAATGAATTTTAATTTCTATACATTCCTATAGTTTTAAAATTTGTTAAAAAAATAATAGCTAATAAATTCTTTTACTTAACTACTTCTTCCCTAACTCAATAACCTCTAAGTTTTCAATTTTCCCAGCGTTAATC
>WTKB01000185.1 GCA_011524575.1 Aquimarina sp. | reverse complement strand
AAAAGCCAGAGGATTTTCCAAGAGAACCTATTTGTGAGATGTATCAATATCACGGGTCGGAATACATTTCAATTACACAAGGTTCAATGTTACCGAGTTCAGATGAAGCACCATGGATGCAGCCATTTGGACTTGAAGCAGAAATTCAATATATGCTTGAACAAGAATTGCCAGAAGGTCAATCGGTAGCTGTAAATAACCCACACTTTATTTCATCCGGATATGATAAAACTGTTGAAATCACTGAAAATGATACTTATTTAACACTATCATATATATTAGAAAGTACTGAAGCAACTAATAATGTTTTAGGTTATTACACATATGACAAATTAGAAGGTTTAGCTCAAACTCCTAGTATTGAGGATATCACTGTAACGTTCCATGATTTAACAAGTGATTACATAGGTGAGTGGAGAACTATTGGTCCGTTTGATTCAGGAACAATTGTAGGTTTTGTTTTAATTACTGATGCAATACACGATGATTGTATGGCTTTAGGAGAGTATTCGTTTTATTCGAATTCACAATTTAATCCAGAGGATGATACGGAAAATCAAGTGCATGACTTAATGTTTTATCACCAAGAAGAAGATATTATATATATCACTTTTGAAGAGAAACATAGAGAAAATGGAGGTTCAGATCATGATTTTAATGACAATATATTTAGAATTATTCCTAGTAATTCAAACGGAGTTAAAAAAGACAATTACATTCCTTTAGAAATTCCAACAGAAGTTACTTCAGGAAATACAGGGGGGCTTGAAAGTAACGGGCAGTTAGCACAATTAATAGCGAAACGTAATTTTTCTAGAGCTAAATTTAATACAAGTAAAACTACAAAAGCAAAACAAAAGCCTTTACGTAGATATAAAGCTGAAAGAAGAGGTTTAAGTCAATTAGAAAGTCATTTCCCTTCAACAGGTGCAAAAGGTACAGAATCTTCTTACGTTTCTAGTCCTCAGGATTTAATAGGTGTTACCAATGCTCAGTCAGTATTTTCTATTGATTATTATAATAAAGAGGTTAGAGAGGCTGCTATATTAGCTACTCATACTACTGAAGGAGTTTATGATCATTCTAAAGTAATTTGTGATCGATTAAACGGTTCTCAATTGGAAGATGTTAGAATTTTTAAATTAAATGGACATTCACTAGTTAATACTAAGCTTAAAAGAGCTACAGGTGAAGTGGAATATGCTGTTTCTTTCTCTATAAATATTGATGATTCATCATATGATAAGCTTTACAGCTTTTGGAACATAGATCAGTATCCAGAGGGTAATTACTATAATTTCCAAATATGGGGAGGTGATATGTCACAAGTAGCTTTCTTGGCTAGAGAAATTATCGAAAGTTTTGACAATATTTATGTGGTCTCAACATCATACACAGTAGATCAAATTCCAAACGTTTTTGTTAAAAATGGAGTGTACAAAAGTGGTACAATCATTTTAGATGTAGTAAATAAAGATAAGGCTTCAAGTTTTCAATTTAACAGTAATGTACGTGAAACTGAATATGCTAATGAAGTTCCTTTTAATCAAACAATTAGTTTAACTGGTGATTATAATGAAAGAGTGGTGATTGATACCGGTTACTTATTTGATATTGGTTTATCAGTGAAAGGAGAAAGCTCAAACCGTTCAGATAACCTGTATTTAGCAGACGGACCATGGGGAATTGATTTTGATCAAAATATGGTAAATGTGGAAGATTTTAATGTTCATGCTCACCAAAATGAAGATACTAATGATAATGAATATGTTGTGGAACGTTCAGTAGAGCTAGAAGGAGAAGTTAGTGGAACAATCAATATTTTCAGAAGCATATTAGGAGGAGATTTAACTTTAGATGTAAGTGAATATGAAGGTTTAAGTTTTGAGTTAAAAAATAACCTTCCGGTAGAAGTAATTGTAGTACCTCATGATTTAGAGGATTGGAGCAATAGACCAAAATTCACTATAGAACCTAGTGAAGATGGAATGGAGTACGAATTCTTATTCTCGGACTTTGTAAAAGAGAACGGAGAAGTATTCGCTCCAGAAAAAGTAAGATCGGTGGTATTCTCAATCCAAGGTGATTATATGTCTTATTCTTCAATGAAGATAGCAGTAGATAACTTAAAATTCATCAAAGATTTCTCTCCAGAGGAAGAAGTAGAAGAAGAGGAAGTTGTTGAAGAGGTGCCAGAGGTTGAAGAAGAACAAGCAGTGGACTTTGAAGAAACTTTAGCTGAGGTATATGATGATCAATTGAAATTATATCCTAATCCAACTTCTAACATGGCTGTGATTAAAATAGGAAGTGCCTACATTGAATATATCGAGATTCAAGTAGTTGATTTGTTAGGAAAGACAGTAATCAATGAAACGATGAGTAACCAAGATGGAAGTAATGAGTTTGTATTGGATGTTAGTAAGCTGGGAGTGGGAATCTATAAATACCAAGTAATATCTAGTAACTTCCATATATATACGGGTACATTAATGATTAATGAATAAAAATTTTCAATAGTTAAGTTTAGATTATGTTTAGTTAAATTCCTTGTGAGAGCAATCTTACAAGGAATTTTTATTTGGTATAAAGTAAAGCATATAAACAAAAAAAGCCTTCAAAACATAAGTTAAGAAGGCTTTTGTACTCGGGACGGGACTTGAACCCGTACGTCCTAATGGACATTGGATTTTAAGTCCAACGTGTCTACCAATTCCACCACCCGAGCGTACATATTTTAAAAAGTTATATAAACTTTGTTAATTTCAATATTTAAAGAACTCGCAACTAGTTGTTGCGGGTGCAAATATACAATACTTATTTTGTTTAACAAGTGATTTTTTTATTTTTTATTTAGTAATCTGAAAATTATTTTGCGTGAGATTTAAAAAGGTTGATTTTGGTAATCATTTATATTTGTTAATGCAACTAAAAGCCTTATGAGGATATTTTTAATATTTATGATTACGCAAATACTGATGCCTATGTATGGGCAGGAATCACAATCTATTCGACTTGAAATCAATCAAGTTGTAGATTCTATTGCAAGTGAAAATATATATAAAAGTGCGAGAGTTGGTTATAGTGATGTTAAAACTTCTCAATGGGAAAGGTTTTTGAATTTAAAGGAAAAAGCAAAAAATAACGAGCTAAGACAATTAACAAATCACATCAACCCCGTAGTTAGATGTTATTCATTTCAAGCATTGGCAGAAAGACAAGATAGTATGACGTTTCAAATTTTATTGAATCATCTCAAAGACAACGAATACGTTTTAAAGTTTAAAGGTTGCATGGTTAGTGGCTCTACCGTAGGAGATTTTTTTGTTGATACTGTTACTCCTGATTATGTTAGTCTTTCAGCATATAAATTAACGGAGTCTGAACAAAAAACACTTGATAGCTTACTAATTTTTGATCCAAAGATTACTCTATCTGCAAAGTCTCGATTAATGAAGGACTTACAACCAAAACCACAATACCTCGAAAGTATTCGCCAGATTGTTAAAGAAGAAAATATACCTCAGGCAGTAATAGCTTTAGCACGTTTCCAAGAAGAATCTGATGTTGAATTGATAAAAGAATTTTTCCAAAGGAAAAAAACAGAATCGTATGCTATATATGCTGCTTGTGAATTTCCGCACAAAGCGTTTTACCCTGAACTTGTTAATATTTTTAATAGAGAGTGGGAAGAAAAATATTATGACTACGCAAAATGGAGGATTCTATATCAATCGTTAGCCAAATATGATAATGAACAAACTTTAGATTTTTTTGAGCAGACAGTTAACGAAAAAAATAATTTCCGAAGAAAAACACTCGTGAGGTACTTATTAATTGCAATAACAAAGTATCCATCCGAAAATTTTGAAGGCTTAAAATCTAAAATTGCATTAGAAGACTATGATATTGATGCAATTCAAGAAGAAATAAAAATTGAAAAATAAGGATTATATCACCATATCTAAATTTATATTTTGCCGGCTATAAGGTTAAGCTTTATTTACTTACTCTTGAAGAATTAAAAAAATGGGATCAG
>WTKB01000298.1 GCA_011524575.1 Aquimarina sp. | reverse complement strand
AGTAGTAGTACTCATGAGAATTTATATTTTTTGAAACGTGGTTTTTATATTTTGATTATCAAATCCTATTTCGTGTGCAAATTCATAAAGTTTCGAAAATTCAAAAATCATATCAGGTTCTTTTATGTCTTTTAAAAGTTCTCTAATGATTTTTGATTCAAACTCATGTACTTTTGAGATAGAGTACCTTAATAATTGATGTCCTACTGTTTTATAGAATAGGTGTTCTATAGTGCTTTTATTATTGGGTTCGTTAGCTGTAAATTCAAAATCATTAATTTCACATTTTTCTAAAATAGTACGAACTATATGACTAATAGGTACATTTTTAGTACTCGTTAAATTAATTTGTTTTTCTTTACTTTTTCCAGCTTTTAAAAGTGCTTTAGCCACATAATCTACTGCAATGATATTTAGTCCTGCCTTAGGATTGAGAGCTATACGTATTTTACCAATATCAGGATTTAGTTTTTTGATTTTCTTGAAAAATGCACCAATATTATAAAAAACAGTATAGGTTTTAGTAATGTATTTTGGAGTGTCTAAAAGTCTTCCAGAGACAATACTCGGACGAACGATAGTATATTCAAAATTGTATTGATTCGCTAATAAACATACTTCTTTCTCCATTTTCATTTTAAATTCTTCATAGGGATTTCTAAAATCAAATTCTTTAATACTATGGTAATCATCTGTAATGATCCCTGTGGTGTCCCCTCTTGAAAATGCAGTACTTACAAAAATGAGTTTTTTGGTAAAAGTTTTTATTTTTTCAAGAAAACTTTTTGTTTCCTTATAATTTATCGACGAGATTTCTTCACGTGCTTTAGTGTCAGTTCCTAAGTTTACAGATGCTGCTAAATGGTAAACTATCAGTTGGTTGCCTGCTTCAGTAGGTAAATCGAAATGATGTATATCACCTTCAATAACTTGTATTTGTGTTTTAGCAATATTTAAGTGTTCTTTTTCTATTTTGTCTGGAATAAGATTCGGATGGAGTACCTCTTTCCAGAGTCGTTGCTTGGCGGTAAGTTTTTTTGTAGGACGTATCAATATATAGATGATCCCATTTAATGATGGGTTTCTTTTCACAGCTATCGAACGCTCAATAAGCAGTTCGTAAAGTAAATGTGAACCAATATTTCCAGTAACGCCAGTGAGTAGAAGATGCTCCATTATAAGTCTGTCATAAAATCTTGAATACTTTGAACAGGGTCAGTACTTTTCATAAAGTTTTCACCAATCAAAAAGCCTTTATAGTCGTAGTTTTGAAGTTCTTTAATAGCATCAGTACTACTAATACCACTTTCAGAAACTTTTACAAAATCATCAGGAATCAAATTACTTAAGGCTTTACTGGTTTCTAAACTTACTTCAAAAGTTTTTAGGTTTCTATTATTAACTCCTAATAAGTCTATGGATGGCATCAGTGCTTTTTCAAGTTCTTGTTTATTGTGTACTTCTAGGAGTACTTCCAGATTTAGGCTTTTTGCAAACTCTGAAAGTTCTTTAATTTCTTTTCGTGATAAGCAGGCTGCAATTAGTAAACAGACATCTGCCCCATAAGCTTTTGCTTCTAATAATTGGTAACTATCTATAATAAAATCTTTACGTAGTAAAGGTAAATTTACGCTAGCTCTTGCCGTTAATAAATCATCTAGAGATCCTCCAAAATATTTCCCATCTGTAAGTACAGACATCCCTGCTGCTCCAGCATTTTCATAACCTTTTGCTACATCCCATACATTGCTATTTTGGTTGATTACTGCTTTTGAAGGTGATCGGCGTTTGTGTTCTGCGATAATACCTGCTTTGCTGCTGTTTCTAAGGTTTGTGCTTAACGAAATGGTTTCTTTTTCAAAAAGCACGGATTGTTGTAGTTGTTTTACAGGAATAAGTTGCTTTCTTAAAGCGACTTCTTGGTGTTTATCTGCAACGATTTTATCTAGAATATTCATAAGTTATGAGTTAATAATGCAGGTTGTGTATTAATAATTATTGTCGTTATATAGAGTTATTGGAAAGTTTTTGACCAATTTTTTGAAGTGTAGTAAAGGCCTCAAGGGCTTTTTTACTATCAAGGCTTTCTTTTGCCTTTTCAAAACCTTCTTTTGGACTGATGTTTTCTACTGTAGCGATAGCCATTCCAGCATTAGCACAAACTACATGATTTTGAGCCATACTCCCTTTGCCATGAAGTACGTTTAAGAAAATATCGGCAGAATCTTTAATGGTTGCCCCTCCACGAATTGCATCCATAGAAAGTGGATTCACACCAAAGTCTTTAGCCTCTAAGAGTTGTTCACTTTCGTTAGTAATCACCTTAGTGGCAGAGGTAAGCGAAATTTCATCATAACCATCTAAAGCATGTAAGATGCTATATTTTTTATCTGTTTTTTGATAGATATAGCTGTATTTTCTAGCGAGTTCAAGATTAAAAACGCCAACCATTTGATGCGTAGGAAAAGCAGGATTAACCATAGGGCCTAGCATATTAAAAAATGTTTTTACAGCGAGTTCTTTTCTAAAGGGAGCTACATATTTCATTGCAGGGTGAAATAATGGGGCATGTAATATACAAATACCCGCTGTTTCTAAACACTCAGTTAGGTAGTCTTTATTATTACTAAAGACAATACCTAAGCTTTCCAATACATTAGAACTGCCGCACTTAGAGGATACTCCATAATTACCATGTTTTGTTACTTTTATCCCTGCACCTGCAGCTATAAAAGAGGAAAGTGTTGATACATTAAATGTATCCTTGCCATCACCACCCGTGCCACAAAGATCAATGGTATTATAGCCTTTAAATTCTGTGGCTATACAAAGTTCAAGTAGTGCTTCTCTAAAACCGCTTAATTCTTCTACAGTAATACTACGCATCATATAAACCGTTAAAAAAGCAACTACCTGACTATTATTGTATGCTCCTTTTGAAATACGAATAAGTGTTTGTTTTGATTCTTCTTTAGTAAGTGTTTTTTTTAAGCTGGTGATTTTGTGGAGTATTTCTTTCATGTTTTTTATTTCTTATCTTTAAACAAGCTCTTAGGTGTTTTTTAAAAGCATGCTATTTAATAGTGTTTAATAGATTCTCAATATTTTCTTTTGTTTTAAATTCTGAAGTTTTATTTAAAATATCGCTAAAGTCCAAGTAATGATTTTTACTTTTAATCACATTAAAAGTATTTGAACAATGAGCTTTTGCTTGGGAGTTAAAACTTCCTACTAAAGTTGTTGTTTTATTTTCTGCCTTTTTTTGATCATACGTACTAGATCCAAATAGTTTATAATTTCCATAATCTAAAAAGCAACATTCTCTTGTGCCAAATTTACTTCGGAGTTTTCTAAGTACATTAAATTCATCACCTCTAAAATGGTATTTAGTAGTTGTAGAGGTGTTGGTAGTAGTACGATGTAATGCTTTATTACTAAAGTTATAGATTGGAATACTTTGGTAAGTAACGCTTTCTGATATCTGATGTATTTTCTGTTGTAAATTTTCTTGAGAATCATTGAAACTTTGTCCGTAAATATAAGTTTGATTATGGTTGTGATCCATAATAATTAGATACTCATAAATAGTAAAATAGGCTTCTGTGATGATTTCAGGATTTTTAGGATCACTTTTACAGTATCCAAGTAGTCTATTTTCTGTAAGGTGATCTTTGGGCGTTCCTATGAGTTCAAAATGTTCTAAAAACAATTTTAAATTTTCAGTAAGTGTATTACGAGTGTTTATTGAAGCGTTCTCGATGGCTGATGTGATTTTTTTTCCATCAGGAAATTTCATTTCAAAATCTTTTTCACCCTCATTTAAGCATAAGTGAGCAATAGGTTTTAAACCTACAAAAGAATAAGTGTTTGTAGCTGTAGTAGTTTCAAAAAATAAACTATTTGCATATAAATCACGTACTTTTAAGTACAGGCTTATGGGAGTGAGGGTGTCAGAAAAAAGCTCAGTATAAGCTGTTTTTAGAGCGTAACTCATAGGGGTATTCCTTAAGGGGTTTATAATTTCTTTGTGGTATGCCATTTTAATA
>WTKB01000159.1:7044-12779 GCA_011524575.1 Aquimarina sp. | reverse complement strand
TTACATAGAAAAGTATAAAAATGAGAAATCTAAAAAAAGGTGTTTTGAGGCTACCCGTTTAGATAGTGAGTTAGTTACAAATGAATTTCTTGAGGCGCGTGATATAGGGGAGAATAGCCCTCCAATAATTACTATTACGGAGCAAGCACAACAAGAATTTTCGAAACAATTAGATAATAGGTTAGCCGAAGTTATAAATACTATGAAAACGAAATATCAAGGTAACGCTGTTTTCATGAAAGAGCTCGCTTTATTTTCAAGTAAAGACTTTCGAGAGAAACTTTTTCCAAGTTCTGGAAATTTAGAGGGGAGTGTATTTGGTCAGCTTTTAAAAGAAAGACTAAATAAGTTGCGTGTCCCGTATGAAATACGATTTCGTTCACTTAATACATATAGTTCTATTGATCCTGATCTTATAGCTGAGGCCTATTATAGAGATAAGGTGAAAGAGGCAATACAGTTCACGATTGATAAAATATCAGATCCTTTAAATCTTGAAGGTAATATTAATAAAATTTTGCAAAAAAGACTAGAAGATCGTTTAGATTTATTTTCAGTGATAATTGGTGTTCATAGAGGGTCTATTCCTGAAGTAAAACAAGCACGTAAAGCAGAGTTTAGAGATTTTGTTGAATTTGTACACCGTCAACTTTCCAGACCTCTCAGTCAGTTAGATTATCCTGGACTTTCTAGGGAATTGAGTAGTTCTAACCTAGATAATCCAGAAAGGTTAAAAGAAGCGAGAAATAAATTGTTATCAACTAATGATCTCAGTACTTTAAAAATTGATAGACAACATCCTTATATTGAGTTATTTAATAGTTCTTCGGTAAGTCATGAAAATGAAGTGCAGAAGTTATATTATAAATTCATAAAAAATCAAAAATCTAAAGAGAACAGAGCAAGAGTAGCTACTAGTGCAACTTCAACCCCATCAGCTACAGCAGCTTCGTCTAATAAAAGAAGATTTTCTAGATTTTTTGGAAGAAACCGCTAAAAATGCTATATAGAGCTTGTTTAAAGGCACTACTTCTTGTAATTCAAAATTATAAGAACTAGAATCACTTTAAAAAGATTTACTTATCTCTAGGTATGCTCATCATTTAAAAGTAAACCAAAACCTTAAACTTTTGAATTACAGTTCGTATTCTCTTTAAGCAAGCTCTTACAAATCTAGCAGTCTAAAAAAGTTAAAAAAATGATTTATTCAAAACACTAAAAATGAATCATTAACAAATTTCGTACGTTTGCCCTAAATTGGTGTAACTTTTAAATCGTGTTTGTGTTTTTTTGTTAATTTAGCAAAAAAACACTATTTTTTTTAAGTATTTTATATTGTATTAATGTAATCCATTTGTTGTGTCAAATAAAAATCAAACTTTAGGAGAGTTTATAATAGATAACCAAGCACATTTTCCTTATGCTACTGGGGAGCTTTCAAGACTGATGAACTCTATCCGTTTAGCTGCCAAAATGGTAAACCATGAGGTGAATAAAGCAGGTCTTGTAGATATTACAGGAGCTATAGGAAGTACAAATATTCAAGGGGAAGATCAACAAAAGTTAGATGTTATTGCTAATGATATTTTTATAAAGTCTTTAGTAAATAGAGATATTGTTTGTGGGATTGCTTCTGAGGAAAATGATGATTTTATTCAAGTCAGTGGAGCAAAAAATGATAATAACACCAATTATGTAGTACTTATAGATCCATTAGACGGAAGTTCCAATATTGATGTAAATGTATCTGTAGGAACTATTTTTTCTATTTATCGAAGAGTTACTGCTGTAGGTACACCTGTAACTGAAGAAGATTTTTTACAACCAGGTAATCAGCAGGTAGCTGCGGGTTATGTGGTTTATGGTACTTCTACAATGCTCGTATATACCACAGGGCATGGGGTGAATGGTTTTACCCTAAACCCGGCACTTGGAACTTATTACTTATCGCATCCTAATATGAAATTTCCTGAATCAGGAAATATTTATTCTGTGAATGAAGGAAATTATGTTCATTTTCCACAAGGAATAAAAAATTATATTAAATACTGCCAAGAAGAAAAAGAAGATCGTCCTTATACCTCTAGATATATAGGTTCTTTGGTAAGTGATATTCATCGCAACATGATCAAAGGAGGGGTTTATTTATATCCAAGTTCATCAAAATCTCCAAATGGAAAATTACGTTTACTCTATGAATGTAATCCTATTGCTTTCATTGCAGAACAGGCCAACGGACTTGCTACTGATGGAATCCAACGTATATTAGATATTAAACCAACAGCGTTACATCAGCGTGTTCCTTTTGTTTGTGGAAGCAAAAAAATGGTAGAAAAAGTAGCTTTTTTTATGCAAGAATAGTATATTGTATTTAAGAGCTTGTGTTCCGTTTAAACAAGCTCTAAATTGATATTTCATTTGTGTACTTCATTACAAATATCTTGAAGTATTCATTATTTAAATACATTGCTATTAAAATATAATGTTTATGATAGATTATACTAAAAAAATGCTGAGAGATGATGCCCTGCAAGGGAAAACCATTGTAGTAACAGGAGGAGGAAGTGGATTAGGAAAAGCTATGAGTTCTTATTTTATGGAGCTTGGAGCAAATGTTGTCATAACTTCTAGAAATTTAGAAAAACTAAATAAGGTACAAAAAGAGCTGAACCAGTTAGGTAGTGGTAGTTGTTTGGCTATAGCCTGTGATGTACGCCATATTGAAGAGGTGGAAGCCATGCACAAAAAAGTAATTGAAACTTTTAAAAAAGTGGATGTACTTTTAAATAATGCAGCAGGAAATTTTATTGCTCCTACAGAGCGTTTATCCGCAAATGCTTTTGATACCATCATAGATATTGTACTTAAAGGTACTAAAAATTGTACCCTTACTTTTGGGAAACATTGGATTAATCAAAAACAACAAAATACTTCCGTACTTAATATAGTTACTACCTATGCTTCTACAGGGTCGGGTTATGTAGTACCTAGTGCTACTGCAAAAGCAGGAGTGCTGGCTCTTACCAGATCTTTGTCCGTAGAATGGGCAAAATATGGCATGCGTTTTAATGCGATTGCTCCAGGTCCTTTTCCAACAAAAGGTGCATGGGATCGGTTATTGCCAGAGCATATCCGTGATCAATTTGATGTTTCTAAGAAAGTTCCATTAAAAAGAGTAGGTGAACACCAAGAGTTAGCAAATTTAGCAGCCTATTTGGTTTCAGATTTTTCTGCGTATATTAACGGCGAAGTTATTACTATTGATGGCGGAGAATGGTTACAAGGGGCAGGTCAAATGAATCAATTGGAGCAAATTCCTCAAGCTATGTGGGATCAATTGGAAGCTGCTATACGTGCCAAAAAAAGATCTTAAATGAGAATTAAATATCATATTGCTTGTTTTTTTATAAAGTATGTTTACCGCTGGAAATTTATAGGTCAGTTTCCTAATGATCTTAAAAAGTTTGTCCTTATAGGAGGTCCTCATACCAGTAATCATGATTTTTTTATAGGATTGTTCACTAAGTGGTATTTTGGTGCAAATTTTCATTTTGTTGGTAAAAAATCTTTATTTACATTTCCATTAGGAATATTTTTAAAAGCATTAGGAGGTGTTCCAATAGACCGTTCTAAAAGTCAGGGTTTTGTAGATGCGGTTGTTGGTGTTTTTAATCAAAAGAAGCAGTTTGTTTTAGCAATTTCTCCAGAGGGAACTCGAAAACAAGTTGCCAGATGGAAAACAGGTTTTTATCATATTGCCAAAATGGCTAATGTTCCTGTAGTTACCATGACTTTTGATTTTGGTAATAGGCAAACTGAATTTTTTGAACCTTTTTATCCTACCGAAGATAAGGATGCTGATATCAATTATTTGAAATCTTTAATAATAGGGGTTGATGGTAAAAATCCTGAGGGAAATTTTAAAGGTTAATAAAGCAATTTAAACAAGCTCTAATTGGTATAATAGATTTAAAAGCGTTTTTTTACATTATGTACGCTCTTATTGATTGCAACAACTTTTACGCTTCTTGTGAGCGTGCTTTTATGCCCGCCTTAGAGAAAAAACCTGTTGTTATTTTATCGAATAATGATGGTTGTGTTATTGCTCGATCCAACGAAGCAAAACCCTATATTCCAATGGGCGCACCTGCTTTTAAATATAAGTCTGTTTTTAAAGCTCAAAACATCTTTGTGTTTAGTTCTAATTTTGCTTTGTATGGAGATATGAGTAGTCGTGTAATGAATACATTAGCTACTTTTACTCCTGATATAGAAATCTATTCTATTGATGAAGCTTTTTTAGAATTTAATGGTTTTGAAGAATGGGATTTTAAAGAGTATGGCATAAAAATTAAGCAAACAGTTAGGCAACATACACGTATTCCTGTAAGTGTAGGATTTGGTCCAACAAAAGTACTTGCAAAATTGGCTAATCGTATTGCTAAAAAGTTTCCTGTTAGAACAGGAGGTGTTTATATTATTGATTCCGAAGAAAAACGACTCAAGGCTTTAAAGTGGCTAGCTGTTACGGATGTCTGGGGGATAGGAATACGTATATCTAAACGACTTATTCAAAAGAAAATTATCAAAGCCTATGATTTTACAAAGCTTTCTGATGAATATGTTAAAAAGCAATTTAGTGTAGTAGGGCTGCGTATCAAACAAGAACTTGAAGGGAAATCAGTTTTAAAGCTCGAACAAGTACCACAACCTAAAAAATCTATAGCTACCACACGAAGTTTTGATAAAGAATATACAGATTTTGAAACTATTAAAGAACGTGTGGCTACTTTTGCAGCTCTTTGTGGTCGGAAACTCCGTAAGCAAAAGTCAATTTGCACCCTAGTCACTGTTTTTATTCGTACAAATTATTTTTTAAAAGAAACCAAACAACATTATCAAACAGTTACATTACACGTAATACCAACAAATACCGATTTTACATTGATTGATGTAGCAGTTCGAGCTTTGAAAATGATATATAAAGAAGGGTATGCTTATAAAAAAGCAGGCGTAATTGTATCAGGAATTTCACCAGAAGAAAACCGACAACTGAACTTATTTGAAAATGAAGATCCTAGATATCCAGTACTTATGCAGCACATGGATAACATTAATGATACGATTGGTAATCGTAAAATCAAGCTAGCAGTTCAAGAGTTAGGACGTACATGGAAAATGAAACAAGAGAAATTAAGCCCACGTTATACAACAAGTTGGGGAGATCTTTTAAAAGTAAGATAAATGAAAATTATTAACCTTTCTAATATTCCTAGACTTAGCTCCGAACTTCGCATTATCCCTTTTAAGTATTGTGAAACATCGGGTGTGAACTTTTTTCCTGAAGGTGTACAAGCTGGCTTTCCATCTCCTGCACGTGATTTTGAAGATCAAAAATTAAGCCTAGATAGTAGATATTTGAGTAAACCCAATAGTACATTTATTATTCAAGTAGTTGGTCATTCGATGTATCCAACTTTACATGAAAATGATTTGCTTATTGTTAGGTCTGATTTGTCTTTAGAAGATAAAAAAATAGGTATTGTTTCTGTAAACTATACAGATTTTACTGTAAAGCGTTTTGATAAACAAGCCCAAAAGCTCTTAGCTGATAATCCTAATTTTGATGATATTCGTATAGAGGATGAAGATGTTTTGTATTGTCTTGGAGTTGTAGAAACACTATTTAGAGACTTAAAGTAATACCAATTGGTAGGAGTGTAAATTAGCTATAA
>WTKB01000159.1:0-6944 GCA_011524575.1 Aquimarina sp. | reverse complement strand
TTTTTTAAGAATTTATAAGTATGTCTTCAAAAGCACTAATCGCTGGTCAAAAGAATGTTCTTGGGCATCCCTCAGGTCTATTCGTACTCTTTTTCACTGAAATGTGGGAACGTTTTTCTTTTTATGGAATGCGAATTTTATTGGTTAATTTTTTAACTATGGCAGTAGTAAAGTCCGATCAAGTTCCTTTTCCTGGATGGGGGTGGACCTCTGAGAATGCAGGAGCTCTTTTTGGAACTTATGCAGGTTTATTGTATCTCACACCAATTTTAGGAGGTATTATTGCAGATAAATA
Source organism: Aquimarina sp. (assembly GCA_011524575.1). GTDB lineage: Bacteria > Bacteroidota > Bacteroidia > Flavobacteriales > Flavobacteriaceae > Aquimarina. Next base: position 6,649 of record WTKB01000159.1, on the reverse strand, counting down.
TACAGGGTATCGGGTAGCAGTAGTCATAGGAGCACTCATTATGACATTGGGGCATGTTTCTATGGCTTTTGAAACGGAAATTTCCTTGTATTTAGGATTACTTTTATTGGTAATAGGTACGGGTTTTTTTAAACCGAATATGACTTCTATTGTATCACAGATGTATGCACATCTTCCTGATAAAAAAGATGGTGCATTTACCATTTTTTATATGGGAGTTAATGCAGGAGCATTTTTTGGAATGCTTTTGTGTGGGTATTTATCCGAACATTTGGGTTGGGCGTATGGATTTGGTTTAGCAGGAATTTTTATGTTGATAGGTTCTTTACAATTCTGGCTTGCCACACCACTTTTTGGAGATTTCGGTAAATCTCCAAAAGAATTAAACGATCAAAAGATAAGTGCTCATACATCAGATGAACAAAACGATACTCCTAATGTCTTCACAAAGTTAGATAAAGTACTTATAGTAATTACCAGTGTGATTGGTTTGTTATACTTATTTAATGATCCTAGTTCAAAAATTGCTGGTATACATCTTCTTCCAGAAAATGGGATTTCTTTTTTAAATTCTGAAATTTCAGGACCTATACAAATTGTACTTGTCGGTTTGGTATTATTCTTGCTTTTAACTTTTAGTAGGATATTTAGATATTCGGCTATCGTTCGAGATCGGATGTTATCATTAGTTATTTTTGCTGTTTTTACGGTTTTTTTCTGGATGGCTTTTGAACAAGGAGCAACTTCTTTAGTGCTGTTTGCAAGAGATTTTACGAATAGAACTCTAGAGGGAACTTCTGCAGTTGTTTTTAAAATCGTCAATACCTTACTTACTCTTGGGCCATTGGTTATTTTGACATGGGTGTTTTTTAAACTTAAATTACAAACATGGGCACAGATTAGAGTTTCTAATTTGGTACTTGGTGGTAGTTTTTTAGGGCTATGGGGACTTTCTGTATGGATGCTTTATCGTGACTTTAGTTCTGATGTTGTTGAGGTAACAGTGTCGTGGTTTAGTATTTTGAATTCCTTTTTTATTATAGCTTTTGCTTCTTATTTTTCTAAGTGGTGGGAGAGTAGTTATAATCCAAGTTCCGCGTATAAATATGCCCTCGGACTTATTCTTTTGGGGGTTGGTTTTGGTTTTTTAGCTTTTGGTTCTTTAGCCATTCCACAGGGGGCAAAAACAGCTTCTATAAGTATGATATGGTTGATTTTAGCTTATTTGTTTCATACACTAGGCGAGTTATGTTTATCTCCAGTAGGCTTGTCACAGGTGAGTAAATTGGTACCTACCCGTATGATTGGTTTTATGTTTGGAATGTGGTATTTAGCCATTGCTATAGGAAATAAAATAGCAGGTTCTTTAGGAGGTAAGATTGAAGAGGTAACGGCTACCTACGACATGACTACTTTCTTTTTAATTTTTACAATTGTACCTATAGCTTCAGGGGTTTTAGTAGCTTTGCTACATCCCTTTTTAAAACGTTTAATGCACGGTATTCATTAATTATTTATTTAATAGTGTTATAGATTTATCTTATGAAAGCTAAACTTATTGTATTATTTTGTTTCATCGCTCTTGGAGTGCAAGCACAAAAAGTTCACTGGTATTCCATGAGTGAAGCTCTTGCTTTACAGGCCTCTTCAGAGCAACCAAAAAAACTTTTTATAGATGTCTATACCGATTGGTGTGGTCCTTGTAAAATGCTAGAAAAAAATACGTTTCAAAATCCTGATGTAGCCGAGTATTTGAATACGCATTTTTATCCTGTGAAGTTTAATGCGGAAGGCAATGACGAGTTTGTTTATAAAGGTAAATCATTTGCTAATCCCAATTATCGCCCCAGTTCAAGAGGACGCAACAGTAGGCACCAATTTTGTAGAAAGTTTAATATAAGTGGCTACCCTACAATGCTTTTTTTAGATGAAGGAGCAAATAAAATTTTACCACTTTCTGGGTATTATAGTCCTCGTGAGTTAGAGATATATTTAAAATACGTTGCTACGGATGATTATATAAAAATTAATACTCAAGAATCATTCAAACAATACAAGCAGAATTTTAAAAGTACTTTTAAGGACTGATTATAGTGATTTCAAAGACTAATTGCTGTTATTTAATAAATGTACTAGCTCTAAAGCACTATTTGCTTTAAATTCATGATAGGGAATGCCCAGTTTCTTGCAATCAATACTCCATTTTTTACGAGAATCAGGGTAATTTCCTTTTAATGAAATAATAACTTTTGGTTGCTGTTGTTTAATGATTTCGTAAAGGTTTACTTGTGTTTTTTCTTTGAAAATTAAAATTGCATTTTTACAATAGTCTTTGTGATTAAGTTTTGAAAATTGGCTATCAATAAAACAAATTGGGGTTTGGTTTAAAAGATAATATTCTTGTAAGTCCTGCCAGCTAACAACTTTGTTTGGCTGTTTTTTTTCAAGTGAAGAAAGGTATCTTTCTTGAATAAATCTTTTGCTTGAACTCGTATTATTAGTAAAAACGTTAATATGGTCTTTGTTACTATTAATAAGAGCAGTAGTTGACTTAGTATTGATGAGCCAAAGTTCATCGTTTGAAAAGTTTTTAAAGGCATTTAATCCTTTAAACGAGGCGAGGCTTAGCATAAAAATAATTGCAAAATAATTTTTTAGTTTCTTTTGAGTTAAGTACAAGTAAATGCCTGTAAATAACAAAAGATATAGTGTTGTTACTTGCAAGGAGTCTAGGAATATTTCCTTCCAAATCCATTCTTTAAATGTACTTAACCATTCCGCAAAGTGAAGAATACTCTTTATCGTAAATTCATAAACTTGTATTAAAATATTTGGAGGACTAATGAGAATGCCACCAAAACTAAGTAGGCATCCAAGTAAGAATACACCGCTTATTATAAAAAGTATAGGAACGTTTGCCAATATAAAAAGCCCTGAAAATTGATTAAAATAATACAAACTTAAAGGTAAAAGGCTTAATTGTGCAGTAATACTTACACCAATACCGCTACTTAGTATTTTTAGATATTGATTTTTTATTTTAAAAATGGAATTCCACAAAGGAAGACCTATACAAATACCTAGTATTGCAATAATACTTAGTTGAAATCCTACATTAAAAAGTAAAAACGGATCATATAACATTAATAGAAATACACTAGTGCATATTATATTTAAAGGATGCTGCCTGTTTCTTTGATATTTACTTAGGAAAAATAAGGTACACATAATACCTGCCCTTAGTGTAGATGGACTATTTCCAAGAAAAAATATACTCATCCACAAAAATAGAAGAGTCCCGATTACTTTTATAGATTTGTTATTCTTTGGAGTGATTCGAGTAAATAGATATTGCCAAAATCCAAAGACAATACCAATATGTAATCCTGATATAGCAAGAATATGTATGATTCCTGCATCTTTGAAGTTTGTTATAGTTTTTTTAGAAATTTCACTTCGATCTCCTAAAACTAAGGCTTTAGTAATGGCTTCTACATTTTTATCCATGGAAAGACTTTCTATGGATTCGTTAGTTTTTTGGTGTAGCTTATAAATGAGTTCTTTAAAGTAACTATATGGATATTTAATGCTAGATATTGTAGGCGTAATTTTTATAAGTTCATTTGCTGATATAAAGCATTGATGGTAAATATGCTGATTGTTTAGGTATTTAGTATAATTAAAACCATATGAGAAGTTTTTTTTAGGTATTTCTTGTAATTCAAGCCACCCAGAATACCATGCCCCTCTCACTAGGTGTGTTCTATTTTTAGATGGTTTGACCTTTAAAATAAAATCAGTTTTAATAATTTTATCCGCTATTGAATAGCTTTGTGCGATGTAATTATGAAACTTTTGATTACTATTTTGAATTTTTTTAATTTGAAAAAATACTTTTTGTACCTCTTTGTTTTCTAAAGAGTTAGTAATAACATCCTTTTTATGTCGGTCAATTTTTTTTGAGACTTCAGTTCTTAGAGTCCCTAAAATTATAAAAGTAAAACCAATACATATACTTAAAAAAAAGTTGTTTTTTGGAGGGTATTTCCACAGGAATACAAGTACTAAAAGAAAACAAATTACAAAAAAAGCTAAATTCCAGGTTTCTAATTTAAGAGATATCCAACTTTGATAAGAACATGTAATTCCTATTAAAAAACAGATGCAACCACACCAAAATGGAATATTTAAAAAGGAAGTTTGATCATCATTAGTTGCCATTAAAAAGGATTTATGATGGTAATTTTAATCTGTAATTAGTAGGTGCCAATTTTTCTTTGAAATCACTATAATAAATCATTTCATTCTATTAGAGTTGTTTTCTTTTAGAGCTTGTTTAAAGGCACTACTTCCTGTAATTTAAAATTTTAAGAACTTGGATCACTTTAAAAGGACTCACATATCTCTAGGTATGCTCATCATTTAAAAGTAACCCAAAACCTTTAACTTTTGAATTACAGTTTGCATTTCGTTTAAACAAGCTCTAAAGAGTCTATTCTAATTTCTTATACAGTGATTTCAAAGACTAATTAGTATAATGTCATATAGTTTATTTTCTATAGAAATTCATTTGGTCAATATACTCCCAAACTTTTTTATCAAGTAATGGAGTGGTACTTTTTCCTTCCGAGATACAATTACGAATAAAAGTAGATGAAATTTCTACTTTTGGAGCCGTTATTAATTTAATGTTAGGGTGTTGTTTTATTGAAATAAGTGGTTCATTTAGTGTTTTATTTGTTTGTATTCTCGGGTAAACAAGTATAGAGTAATATTCTAGGATAGCCTCGTAGTTTTTCCATTTATGAAAGCTTCTAAGGTTATCTTCTCCCATAATCAACGAAAAATCTTTACTAGGATACTTTTCTTTAAGTGCCGTTAGCGTATTTATAGTATAATTGGGTACAGGCATTTTAAACTCAATATCACAAGGTTTAATTTTAGGGTAGTTTTCTGTAGCTCGATATACCATTTCGAGTCTGTGGTGATTTTCTAAAAGATTTTTCTTTTTTTTAAAGGGACTTTCTGGAGTGATTACAAGCCATAATTCTTCCAAGTCACTAAAATTTAAGAAGTGATGAGCCACTATGATATGACCAATATGTATAGGATTGAAAGTTCCAAAATATAACCCGATTTTTTTCAAGACAGTTTATTTATTTAAAAATTTAGAAACTAATTGGTAGGCTTCTTCTTTTGCAGTGTTTAAGTTGTCATTAGTGATAATAGCATCGAATTTTTCTGCATAATGTACTTCGTCGTAAGCTTTTTTAATTCGGATTGCAATTTTTTCTTCAGATTCTGTACCCCTTGATTTTAAACGCTTTTCAAGCTCTTCGATACTTGGAGGTCGAACAAAAATAGATAATGTTTTATCAGGAAATTGTGAGGCAATATTATATCCACCTATGACATCAACATCAAAAATAACGGCTTTATTAAGTGCCCAAATACGTTCAATTTCACTTTTTAGTGTACCGTAAAAGTCGTTGGGATATACCTCTTCGTGCTCAAGAAAAGCATTTGTTTTTATCTTTTGTTTAAAGTCTTCTACGCTTAAAAAGTAATAATCTTGATCTCTAACTTCACCATTACGAGGTTGGCGTGATGTAGCTGATATAGAAAAAGAAAGGGGTAATTCTGGTTGGCTTAATAAATGTTTTACAAGTGTTGTTTTGCCACTACCAGATGGAGCTGAAAATACAATAAGTTTTTGTGTATTCATGGTTTCTAAAGTACGTTTAAGAGTTGTTCTTTAATTTTTTCAAGTTCGTCTTTCATAGTTATAACCACTTTTTGCATCGGTGCATAGTTAGATTTACTACCCATAGTGTTAATTTCTCTTCCAATTTCTTGAACAATAAACCCTAATTTTTTACCATTGGATTGAGGTGTGTCTAAGGTATCTAGAAATTCATTTAGGTTGTGTGAAAGACGCACCTCTTCTTCTGTAATATCTAATTTTTCTAAATAGTAAATCAATTCTTGTTCAAAGCGATTTTCATCTGTTTTCTCTTTAAGTTCTTCAAGAGCTTTACGAATTCTTTTTTTTGTATTTTCAATACGCTCTGGCTGTAAAACATGGATTTTTTTACTTAGCTCTTGAATATTTTTAATACGTAGTTTAAAGTCTTTTTCTAATATAGCACCTTCTTTAGTTCGGTACATTGTGATTTTTTCAAGACTCTCTTCTAAAAGAGATTCTATGATTTGATATTCTTCTTCATTAGCTTGACTCGCTTCTGATTTAAGAGCATCAGGTAATTTAATAGCGATTTTAAGGTGTTCTATTTTATCTGCAGGGGCAATTGTTCTTAGTTGATCTATATATTTTGCAACAATATCTTTATTGATATTTGGAGCATTTTGTATTCCTATATTTTCAATCTGAATAGAGAAGTCTACTTTTCCACGCTTTAGATTTTTATTAATTTTGCTTCGCCATAAAAGTTCACGCTCTCTTAAATACGATGGAATTCTGGAATTTAAATCTAAGTTTTTACTATTAAGTGCTTTTAGTTCTACTTGTATCTTCTTATCTGTAGTTTGGGTAACGGCTTTTCCGTACCCGGTCATGGATTGTATCATTTATTATAAAATAAAATTACCCACAAATATAAATAATATTTGTGGGTAACTTCCAGTTGTG
>WTKB01000098.1 GCA_011524575.1 Aquimarina sp. | reverse complement strand
AGTAGAAAGGAAAAAGAAACGATTTATTATATCGATTTTAAAGATGAATTGGTATAAGTAAATGTGTTGTTTGATCGTTTAAAAATAGAAGTTTATCTTATAATAGATTTTGATTCCTTGCTATAAATAATTGTTCTTTACGTTGTGAAAACTTATATTTGCTTGTTTAAAAAAATACAAATAGGATAACTAATGAACAGCAAAGGATTAATACGTGCCTTTACCCTAATATTTGGGTTGGTTTGTGTGTACCAATTATCATTTACGTTTATCACAAGTAGTGTGGAACGTAAAGCAGCAAAGTCGGCTGAGGCCGCTTACAGTGAAAATACCCCTAATTATGTAACTCTAAGAGAAACTGCAGAACGTAATTATTTAGATTCTGTGGCAGATCAAGAAGCTTTTTTTGGTATCACTTATAATGAGGCACAAAAAAAACAACTCAATAAAGGTTTAGATCTTAAAGGAGGGGTAAATGTAATTTTACAAATATCAGTTAAAGATATTTTAAAAGGATTAGCTAATAATTCTCTTGATCCTGCTTTCAACAAAGCTTTACAAGAGGCAACTATCTTACAAAGAGATTCTCAGGATTCGTATTTAGATTCTTTTTTTACTGCTTTTGAAGCTTTACCAGATGCAAAGTTAGCTTCTACCTCTATTTTTGTGAATAAAAATTTTGGTGCTGAGGTAGTTGGACTTTCTAACGAAGAAATACAACCTATTATTCGTAAAAAAGTAGATGAGTCTATTGTTTCTGCTTTTGAGGTACTTAGGAAGCGTATTGATAAATTTGGGGTAGTTCAACCTAATATTCAAAGATTAGGTAATTCTGGACGAATTTTAGTAGAACTTCCAGGGGCTAAGGATGTAAAACGTGTAAAGAAATTATTACAAAGTACCGCACAGTTAGAATTTTGGGATGTTTTTAAATTCGAAGAGGTAGTACCCGTACTTAGTCAGGCTAATGAAGTGTTCAAAAAAGAAGCTATAGCTGCTAATACTAAAAAAAGAGAAGCGGCTGGATCTACGAAAAATACGGATGATACTTTAGATGGATTACTAGAAAATGCTGCTGAACAAGGTGGGGCAAATACGCAAAATGAGGTTAATCCATTATTTGATTTATTAGCAGATTCAGAAAATTCGAATGCGTATCCATCAGGGCCTGTGATTGCAACAGTAGCTAAAAGAGATACCGCAGCATTTAATGCCATTATATATAGTAAGAAACTTAGAGATTTACTTCCACAAAGTCAGCGATATTTGCGTTTTTCATGGGGTAAAGCAGAGGCAGATTCTGAGTTTTTAGATCTATATGCTTTAAAATCGAATCGTAGAAATGTGCCAGAACTTGCTGGTGGAGTAGTTGTTGATGCGCAACAAGCATATAACCAGCGTGGTGATGTAACTGTAAGTATGCAAATGAATGCAAAAGGTGCTCGTACATGGGAGAAAATGACTGCAAGAGCATCTAACAACCAAAGCCAAATTGCTATCGTACTTGATAATGTAGTGTATTCTGCACCAGGAGTTAGCAATGGAGCTATTACTGGAGGACGTAGTGAAATTACAGGTAATTTTGATGTTTTAGAGGCAAAAGATTTAGCTAATGTATTACGAGCAGGTAAGCTTCCTGCTTCTGCTGAAATTATTCAAAGTGAAGTGGTAGGTCCTTCTTTAGGACAAGAGGCTATTGAAAGTGGTGTATTATCTTTTCTTATTGCATTAGGTATTGTACTTGTATGGATGGTGTTTTATTATGGTAAGGCAGGATTGTTTGCAGATATTGCACTTTTAGCTAATATTTTATTCATTTTTGGAGTACTTGCAGGTAGGCAAGCTGTATTGACACTTCCTGGTATTGCGGGTATTGTACTTACTATAGGAATGTCGGTAGATGCCAACGTACTTATTTTTGAACGTATTCGAGAAGAATTATTACAAGGAAAATCACAATTAGAAGCGGTTAAAGATGGTTTTAGTAATGCACTTTCTTCGATTTTAGATGCAAATATTACTACAGGGCTTACTGGGGTCATTTTATTTATTTTTGGTTCTGGTCCTATTCAAGGTTTTGCATATACGCTTCTTGTAGGTATTGCCACTTCTTTAATATCTGCAATTTTTATTACTCGATTATTTATAGATAGTTATACAATTAAAGGAAAGCCACTTTCTTTTTCTTCATCGGTTACCAAAGATTGGTTTAAAAATTGGAATGTTACTTTCTTACAAAAACGAAAGATGACTTATGGTATTTCTGGAGTTTTACTTGTTGCAAGTATCATTTCTTTATTTACACAAGGATTAGATCAAGGAGTAGATTTTGTAGGTGGTCGTACTTATACGGTGCGTTTTGCCAAGGAAATGAATGCTAGTGAAATCGATGAATTACTTACAGTACCTTTTAAAAGTGTTGAGGTAAAGACTTTTGGTGCAGCAAATCAGTTGAAAATCACTACAAAATATAAAGTATCTGAGACAGGAACAGCTGTTGATAATGAAATTCAAGAGCAGTTATATACTGCCTTAAAACCTCACTTATCTAACGGACTTTCTTACGAGTCTTTTTCTTCTTCTGAGTCTGAAAAAGTTGAAGGAATTATGTCTACCATTAAAGTAGGACCAACTATTGCAGATGATATTAAGAAATCAGCATTATGGGCTGTTTTAGGTTCACTTTTAGTGGTTTTCTTATATATATTGTTCCGTTTCCAGTATATTAGTTTTAGTTTAGGTGCCGTAGTTGCTGTATTCCATGATGTACTTATAGTACTTGGTTTATTCTCTATGTTACATAAATTTATGCCATTTAATATGGAAATCGATCAGGCTTTTATAGCCGCTATTCTAACTGTTATAGGATACTCATTAAATGATACGGTTGTTGTATTTGACCGTATCCGTGAATTTTTAAAAGAAAATTTAGAGTGGGAATTATCAAAAACAGTAGATGCAGCTCTTAGTAGTACTTTAAGTAGAACCTTAAATACTTCAATGACTACTTTACTTGTACTTATTACTATTTTTATTTTTGCAGTACCTCTTAGAGGGTTTATGTTCTCTATGATTATTGGAGTTATTGTGGGTACTTATTCTTCACTTTTTATAGCAACGCCAGTAATGTTTGATACGGCTAAGAATTCAAATTTAAAAGAGAAAATTCAAGAAGCAGAACGACAAAAAAGAGAGGCTATTGAAGCTTCTATGTTTATTAAAGAGGAAACAGAAACAGTTTAATTCTTTTGATTATAAACAAGCTCTTATAAAGAAACCGATAGTTTTATACTATCGGTTTTTTTTTGTTGCTAACTTTTAATTGTATTAGTATTATAAATACTTGTGATATGCTCTATTTTTATTTGAGTATAATCAGTTTAATACCTGTAAATAATTTTAAGTAAATTTATTATATATTTATATTGATAATTTCGTATATTTATTGAACTTTTTTTAACAAAATTGTGTTTATCTATGTCTAGATCTTCAGATCAAAGTAATTCTATAGACGACTGTTTAAATAATTTAGTTCATGTTTTTGAATTAGCTTTTAGATCTTTATTTGTAGTTGGTGCTGATGATTTTTATTTCTATGAGCGTTTAGATCTGCTTAAAAAGACTATTTATGAAGATGGATTTCATGATCCATCAACTATTACCAGTGAAAGTCTTGAAGTGTATTTGGTTCGTGTACTATCGGATGTTGTTGGGGAGTTACTCAATGATTTTAGGGATAAATATTCATTTACACCTACAGCAAAACAATCTATGGGATTTAATGTTTTGCAATCTTCAAAATTGATTAATACGTCCTTTTACTTACCAAAAGAAGCTATTGAAAATACGCACGATGAAAATGCTATTACTCCTCACGATTTGTTGTTAGATGAATTTATAGACTTTATCTCTAGTTATACTTTTAAAATAGATTTATTAAGAAATTTATTTAGTAATTTAATGAATACTTCATTAGTTCAAAATAAATCTACTATGGCTTTATCTTTATAAAGTATTTATTTTAAATAATTTATAAGGTGATTCCAAAGTTTGTTTTAGTATAAGAAAGCACAAAATAAAC
>WTKB01000173.1 GCA_011524575.1 Aquimarina sp. | reverse complement strand
AGGTCTTTTGAAGAAAGATATATTAATAGGCAAGAAAGAGATACACGATTAGATAATATTTCGTTATCAAAAAATAAAAAAAGAGTGAGTACTCAATTTTTAAACTTATTTTTAAGCATCAATTTAGTGTATTGTTTTCTTCTTGGAACAGGAATGTTATTGCTCTGTGAAGATGGTTTAATTTTTGGTGGAGGTTTGTTTTTGGTTTCAGCAATATTGGCTTTTGGTTTATATAAAAATAATACCAATTAGTCTTTGAAATTGGTGTAAAATGTGATGAATCCCAAAAAAAAAACAAAAAAAAGGTGTTTTAATTGTAAAAAAAAATGTATATTAAGATAAAACAATAACAACTTTTTCGTTGTAAATATCTTTTAGAGCTTTTTTAAACTGAATACAAACTGTAATTCAAAAGTTTAAGGTTTTGGTTTACTTTTAAATGATGTACATATCGAGATATGTAAGTCCTTTTAAAGTGATCCAAGTTTATAAAATTTTGGATTACAAGAAGTAGTGAGTTCAAACAAGCTCTTATATAGTCTGTTAGAAACTAATTTAAATCTTAATAACAATGAGTACATGTAACACTTCTACTCTTAACCCCTATATTCCGTCAAATGCAATGCCATGGAACGAAATGAGGGTTAAACACCTTTATCGACGAATAGCTTTTAGTCTTTCTCCAGCTCAAATGAAAGCTGCACTAGCAAGAAATCCTCAAGAATTGATTGAGGAAATTATAGTTGAGGCAGTGAACAAACCTGTAGCAGAAGATCCAGGTTGGGGATATCTTAAACGTGCAGATCTTTTGGAATTCGATGTTCCTGAAGATGCACCTGCCAACAGGAATTATATGAAATCTTTGATATATAATAATTTCTATTCAGGGAGTTTAAGAGATCGATTATTTTTGTTTTGGACGAATCATTTTGTAGCAGGCTATGCAAAACCCCATATTCCTTATTTATTCAATCAGATGGTAATGCGTCAACGCAATGCTATAGGTAACCTTAAAACCTTTGTTCGTGAAATGGGTATGAACCCATTAATGCACTGGTACTTAAATGGGAATACCAATGTAGCAGGTGCTCCTAATGAGAATTTTGCCAGAGAACTTTATGAACTTTTTACACTTGGAGTTGATAATGGGTACACTGAAAATGACATTATGGAAACTGCACGTGCATTAACAGGTTGGACGAACCACAATAATTTTGGTCCTGAATTTTTATTTAATTCAGCACAATTTGATAGTGGTGATAAAACGATATTTGGACGCACAGGTAACTGGGGTTATGATGATGTAATTGATATTTTATTTGAAGAAAGAGGGTCTCAAGTAGCACAAAATATTTGTAGAAAAATTTACAGGGATTTTGTTTCCTATGATAATATTAATGAAAATATTGTAGGTGTTTTAGCGCAAACTTTAGTTCGTAATAATTACGAATTGGCTCCTGTATTTCGATTACTTTTAAAAAGTGAGCATTTCTTTGATGAAGCAGCAATAGGAGGTCAAATAAAAGCACCTATAGATTTAGTACTTGGTTTTCAAAATGAAATGAATACCAACTACGATCCTGCAAATGTACCTACTCAGGATAAAAGGGCTTCGGATATTGCAGGTTACTATTTAGAACAAGATGTAGATGAACCGCCAAATGTTGCTGGATGGACAGGGGACGAAAACTGGATTAATTCGGTTACTTTACCTGAAAGATGGATGCGTATGGAGCATATTGCTATATACCAGCGTTGGGATGCTAGAGATTATAAAAGTAGTGAATATGAACCTTTTATAGAGCTTGTTCATGAACTCTTTGATCCTACTGAAACTGATTATGAAAAAGTTGCTATAGGAATCATGGATTTCTTTTTAACAAAACCTTTAAGTGATCCTGATGATTATTTAGATGGTATAGCTACTTTTAAAAGTAATGTTCCAAATGCTTATTACAATGATGGTACTTGGGATTTGAATTATGCGACTGTTGGAGAGCAAGTTTATAATTTAATTGTGAAAACAATTCTTTACTTGCCAGAATACCAAATCAAATAAATGTAAAACGTATGAAAACTAAAAATAAAAAAACATCATGTAACTCTAAGGATCACCAAGTCTGGTCTCGTCGTTCATTTATTCAAGCTTTAGGTCTTGCAGGTGCTGGTACTATGGGATTGGCGGGTTCTTCCATTAGTTTTGCAAAACAATCAGAACTTTCTGCAGCTATAAATGCTGCGGATAATGATAATATTCTTGTAATTATCAGACTTTTTGGAGGTAACGACTCTTTAAATATGGTAGTTCCTATAAACCAGTATGATGAATATGCAAATGCACGTCCTACTCTTAAACGTGCTACCAATACTTTATGGAGCCTTACGGATGAGTACTCTATGCCAAATTTAATGAGTCCTTTGGAATCGATGTGGGGGGATGGTAAAATGAAGATTGTAAATAGTGTTGGTTATGAAAATCAATCTCAGTCTCACTTTAAAGGAACAGATGTTTGGGAGAGTACGGATGTAGATAACCAAGTAGATCAAACAGGTTGGTTGGGTAAATACTATGAAGAGCTTCATCCAGATTATCTTATTAATCCACCAAGTTCACCGACAGCTGTACAGATTGGGGCACTTAAGAATATTACCTTTGATGGTGCAGAAGCTAAGTATAGTTTTTCTGTAAACACCATTTCTAGATTAAAAATTATTGCAAATAAAGGTCTAAATTACCCTCTTGATAATTTACCAGATTGTCTTCATGGAGACAAAGTAAGCTTTATGAGAAGTTCTGCAAACAGTACTTATAAGTACTCAGGAGTTATCTATGACGCTTATAATAGTTCCGTAGATTACACTGCTGGTGATGGTTATCTTGATGATGATCTTGGTGCTACCTTAAATACTGTGGCAAGACTTATAAAAGGTAATTTAGGTACAAAAGTATACATGCTTTCTGTAAGAGGCTTTGATACTCATATTTCTCAGCAGGGTGTTCATGATCAATTACTTACGAGTATAGGTGCAAATGTAAAGCATTTTTATGATGATCTTACTCAAGCAGGTTGGGGAGATAAAGTAGCGACAATGTCTGTCTCAGAGTTTGGGCGTCGTCTTCATGAGAATGGTTCTAGAGGAACTGACCATGGTGTGGCAGGATCTATTATGCTTTTTGGAGAGGGCCTTAATGGTAGTAGTGTAGAAGGGCAACACTCTAGTTTGAAACAAGATGACCTTTTAAACGGTAGAGATTTACAACACCATACCGATTTTAGAAGTGTTTACTCTATTGTGTTAAAAGATTGGATGTGTGTAGATCCCCAAATAGTTGATAATGTAGTATTGGGAGGTACTTTTGATGATTCTAATTTAGCATTAGGATTTGATTGTAGAGGTGATGGAGGTACGATTTTAAGTACTGCAAGCCAATTAGCTAATGTTTTTGATGCTCAAACGATTACTAAACGAGAAGATACCTATATAGATATAAATAACAACTACACACAGCATTTAAGTATTAAATTATACAGTTTACTGGGTCAGGAAGTAGGCACTATAAAAAGTGAACTTATGAGTGTTGGAAAACACCTGATACCTATAAAAGCATCTTTAGGTGCTGACTTGCCAAGTGGTTACTTTATTTATCGTATTTCATCTAATAGAGGTACGATTAGTAGAAAGGTATTTTTATAAACCTAGTCTTTACTAATTGGAAGTTTAAACAAGCTCTTAGATTGAAATTATATTTACTTTATAAGTGTTCTAAATTAAATATAATTTTAGATTCAATTTGTAATTAAACCTAAAAAAGTGCATATTTGTACTATTATGAATTTTCAAAACATACATATTACATCTTCTTATCCTACAGGAAAAATAGATTTTCTTTTAGTAAGAAAAGAAATATGTGGTTTTGTTTTGGAAGTTTTTAAATATAATTATTATAAGAAGTAACTATTTACTTTACATTTATAAATATAGAAAACGTCCAAGTCTGTTAAGAATTGGACGTTTTTTATTTATTATAGTTTTAAAGCTATTTGATTATGAAACTATTTTTTTAATACATTATATCCATT
>WTKB01000216.1:10042-12827 GCA_011524575.1 Aquimarina sp. | reverse complement strand
TTGATTTTAATCGTTTTGTGAATATCTCGAATTAACTGAGGACCTTGATACACAAAACCTGTATAAAGTTGTACGAGACTTGCACCTGCATCGATTTTATCTTGAGCATCTTTTGCCGAGTGAATCCCTCCGACTCCAATAATAGGAAAAGCACCTTTACTATGTGTGTGTAGGTAACGAATTACTTCAGTAGATTTATCACTTACAGGTTTTCCACTAAGGCCACCATTACCAATTTCATCTAAGGTTTTTTTATCGGTTTTTAAATTAGATCTAGAAATAGAGGTATTGCATGCCACAACACCGTCTAGTTTGGTTTGTGCTACCAGTTCAATAATTTCATCAAGTTGATGGGGGTTTAAATCAGGTGCAATTTTGATGAGTATTGGTTTTTGTGTTTCAAAACTACGATTGCTTTTTTGAATTGTAGTAATTAACTCTAATAAATAATCTTTATCGGTAAGTTTGGCATGACTGCCAACATTTGGACAACTAATATTAAGTACAAAATAATCTACATGAGGATGAAGTGCATTAAAGCAAGTGAGGTAATCTTTGGTGTATTGTTCTGGGGCAGTGTGTGTGTTTTTACCAATATTACCACCAACAATAACTTTAGAGTTGCGTTTTTTTAGATTTTCAACTACTTTTTCCACTCCCATATTATTGAACCCCATTCTGTTTATCAGAGCTTGATCTTTAGGTAGTCTGAAAAGTCGTTTTTTAGGGTTTCCTACTTGTGCTTTTGGCGTTACAGTTCCAATTTCTATAAAACTAAAGCCTAAACTAGCTAATTCATCGATAAGTATTCCATTTTTATCAAAACCTGCTGCTAGCCCTACAGGGCTATCAAATTCTAGCCCAAAAACTTTTTGTTTTAGGTTTTTATCGATAACTCCAAAAGAATTATATGCTATTTTTTTTATTACAGGAATTTTACCCATAAATTTAAGGCAATCGAAAACAAAATAATGAATCTTTTCTGGGTCAAAATTAAAAAATAGTGGGCGTATAATAGAACTGTACATATATATGTTGTATTTTTTACAAAAATACATTTTAAAAAAAAAAGTGTTTAAACTACCGATACAAAACTATTTACATAAAGCTATAAATAGTTATTCGGTATTATTTTTGATCTTTTTTTGGTAAAAAAGTAATTAAATTGATGTTTTATTGTCATTTTATTTGTTTTTCGTTTAATTAATTCGTGTCAATTTTTAATTATGTTTAATATTTTAATAAAATTCTTATGAAAATCTTTGTTATACATATTATTACATGCTTGTTGTTCTCTGTAGGAATGTTTTCTAAAACTATTTTAAGAAATAGTGGTTCGGTTACGAATATTGCGGAAAATACTATTATAGACTGCACATTAAAGAATCCTTTTTCAAGGTTAAATGCAGCTAATACTTGTTCTTCTTATGAGGTTGCTGTGAATCCAGATGGGTATTTAAGTTGGATAAATAATGGGGACTGGGCGATGTATAGTGAATTAGATTTTATACAAGAATCTTTTTCTATGGATTATACCATTGCTTCATTAAATCCAGAAGGAGCACAGATTGAAGTTCGTAGTGGGGCTTTAGATGGTACGTTACTTTCTACTATAGATATACCCTATACAGGATCTTGGACCAATTTTCAAACATATAGTACTGATATCTATATTCCAGTAGGTATGCATGATATATATTTTGTGTTTAAAGGAGGAGATGGTTATTTGTTAAATATTCAAGATTTCACTTTTTATACAGAAAACACCTATACAAGAAATGCGATAGACTGTAGTGCAAAAGATGGATCTTTACGTATTGAAGCAGAGTCCTTTTGTGAATATGGCGGCATTCGTGCATCAGAAAATAACGGAAGTGGTTATATCGGATGGATTGAAGATCAAGATTGGGTAAAATATGAAAGTGTAACATTTTCAGAGGAAATAGGAAGTATTGATATTAGTGTTTCTAGTGAAACGCAAGGAGGGCTTATTTTTGTAAGATCAGGGGAGTTGTCAAGTTCTAATTTAGCAGTTATAGAAGTACCTTCTACAGGAGGTTGGTTTAGTTGGGAAACACTTACAGCAGAATTAACTATTCCTGCAGGGACACATGATATTTATTTAATATTTAGGGCAGATTTAGGTTCAGGATCTTTAATGAACATTGATTGGTTGGAATTTAATGAAAAGATAACGGAAACAGATAATACGGTTGTAGACTGCACAATAAAGAATCCTTTTTCAACTTTAAATGCTGCTAATACTTGTTCTTCTTATGAGGTTGCTGTGAATCCAGATGGGTATTTAAGTTGGATAAATAATGGGGACTGGGCGATGTATAGTGAATTAGATTTTATACAAGAATCTTTTTCTATGGATTATACCATTGCTTCATTAAATCCAGAAGGAGCACAGATTGAAGTTCGTAGTGGGGCTTTAGATGGTACGTTACTTTCTACTATAGATATACCCTATACAGGATCTTGGACCGATTTTCAAACATATAGTACTGACGTATATGTTCCTGTAGGTATGCATGACATATATTTTGTTTTTAAAGGAGGAGATGGTTATTTGTTAAATATTCAAGATTTTACTTTTTATACAGAAAACACCTATACAAGAAATGCGATAGACTGTAGTCCAAAAGATGGATCTTTACGTATTGAAGCAGAGTCCTTTTGTGAATATGACGGCGTTCTTGTATCAGAAAATAACGGAAGTGGTTATATCGGATGGATTGAAGATCAAGACTGGGTAAAATACGAAAGCGTAACTTTTTCA
>WTKB01000216.1:0-9942 GCA_011524575.1 Aquimarina sp. | reverse complement strand
TATGTGATTCTTTTGATGGATTTACCTTTATGGAAGCAGAGCGTTATTGTGAGCATACAGGTTTAGAGACTGTATCCGTAACAGATGGTGTTAGTTATATAACCAGTGCTCAAAATTCGGATTGGTTAAGTTACCAAGATGTTGTTTTCTCTCAGGATGCCTTATCTGTTAATTTAACTATTGCTAGTGATTACACTGATGAATCGGCTAGTATATCGATTCATAGAGACAGTTCTACAGGTGATTTATTAGGAGAGATTCCAATTCCAAATACAGGAGGTTCATTGGTTTGGGAAACCGTATCAGCCAATATAGCTATACCTACAGGTACTTATGATTTGTACTTTGTGATTAATGCACCAAATGACACAGATGAAGTAGTTAATATTGATGTTATTCAGTTTAGTAATACTGAAATAGAAGAAGAAGAGATTACTTACTGTAGTTACTATGATGGATTTACTACCTTGGAAGCAGAAGAATACTGTGAAAATAGTGGTGTAGAAATCCTCAAGCCTGATGGGCAATCTACTACTTATATTGGGGCAATCCATGATGGGGATTGGGTTAAATACAGTAGATTGTTTTTAAATCAAAAGGCATTATCTTTCCAAGTTAAGGTATCAAGTACCACTACAGGAGGTCAAATAATTCTTCGTAAAGATGCCGTTGATGGTGAAATTATAGGGATGATGGATATTCCTAAAACTGGAGATCAAACCACTTGGGTAGATATTTATACTTCTATAGATTTAGATCCGAGTTTATTTGAGTTGTATATGGTGTTTGAAGGAGACTCGGAAGAAGATTTGTTTACTATTAATTGGTTAAAATTTAGTACAGATCCTTATTTTGATCAAGATCAGTGTTTAGATTTTAATGCCTTTGTTCAGATTGAATCTGAGAATCATTGTGATAGTTTTGGTGCAGAAATTGGTTTAGAAGAAAGTACAGAGGAATTATATATGAAGGCCACCTTTGATGATAACTGGATTAAATACGAGGCTGTTAACTTTGATTATATACCTAAATCTATTGAAATTAATGCTAATGGTGGTTTTAATGGTGGTGTTATTGAGCTTCGTGGTGATTCACCAACAGGTGCGCTTATTGGGATTATTAACATTCCTCCTGATGATGGTGGAGAAGAAGTTTGGAACACTTATTATACGAATCAAGTTACTCCCTTTATAGGTGAGTATGATATATATCTTATTTTTAGAAATTCTTTTGAAAATGATATTAATCTTAACTGGATGCGATTTAGAACACAACCTATAACGGATGGTGTAAATGGAGAGGTAGAAGATGATACTTCTGAATCTGGTGAAGAAGATGACTTAGAAAGTGTGATTTCTGATAGAGAAATTGATAATATTACTATTTATCCTAGCTATGTAAATGATTATTTATATATAGATAATGTTGAAGTTGGAAGTCGTATAGAGGTTTATAGTTTAGAAGGAAAACAAATGTTGTTAGTTAATGTTGTTCAAAATGAACTACAGCTTTTAATACATAAATTTTCAGAAGGAATTTACTATGTTAAATTTATGTATGAAGACGGTACCTATAGGACAGAAAAAATTGTAAAAGAATAAAATAAATAAACAAGTTCTTAAAAATCACTCTAAATAATTTTATTTAGGGTGATTTTTTTTGACACCTAAACTCCAGCAGGCGTTATTCCAATTGGTGTAATTTTTTATGAATTCATATATTACATAAATAATAACACAGGTATAGCCTATAAAAACAATACTTAGGTTTTCATCAAATTCAGGATCTTGATAGGCCCAGTAACTACTAAAAATTATAAATGACCACAATTGCATAAAGCGAAAATGGGTAAGAATAGAAAGTCCTAAAGCCAATACTAAATACCAAGGGTGTACTGTTGTAGTAAATAATAGGTACATACAATGACTAAAAAGCATGGAAGTAATAAGCGTCTTTTGATTTTGGTTGTTTCTTAAAAATGAAATTCCTAAAATGGATAGAAAGGTAACTATGGCAAGTGTCTTTCCTGCTGTTTCAATAATATTCCAACCTATAAAAAAATAGCCTAATTCACGTATTATATAATAGATACTTGCATTAAATTCAAACTTTTTAAACCAAAGTCCTATGGAAGTTCCAAAGTTTTCTATCAAATGTGGTTTATAGAATATATAAAACCCTAAAATGACAATGATATTGACAATTATTACATATTCAATGTATTTAAAAATCTTCTTAATATTTCTTCTATTAAAACTATTTTGAAAATTACTTTGTGTAAAAAATAATAAAAATTGTGGTAGATAAATAATAGGTAGAAGCTTAGTAAGTATAGCTATTGCCATTGCTACTGCTGATGATTTTTCTTTTTTAATAAAAAGTAGATAGGTACCTAGAAGCGTGAAAAATAGCATAACTCCTTCAAGGTGTAAATTTCCTGTGAGTTCAATGATTATAAAAGGATTTAGCATGTATAATGCTATTTTTTGTGGGTTACTATTTATATGAGTAAGTAGTTTACTAAGTAGGTGACCAATACCAATTTCAAAACCTATAATTAAGATACGCAGTGCTATTACAAAGCTTAATATACTTTTGTTTCCAAAAAAAGCTGCAATTCCATAGAGCAATTGACTTAATGGTGGGTAATTAGAATAGTGGCTGGCATTTAAACTCCCCATTCCTTCAATAAGTGCGTAGCCATTTGAAAAAGGTAAATGAGTATCAGGAGTATTTTTTAGGTATTGAAAAGGAGTGTATTCATAAGGATTAAGTCCTTGGGTTAATAATTGTCCGTCCCATATAAATCGATAAAAATCTTGAGAAAGAAAAGGAATTACTCCAAGCAATATGATTCTGAAAAAAAAACCAAGCCATAAAAATTGATGGACTGTAAATTTTGAATTAGAAAGAAAAATAAAATTTAAAAATAGTAGTATTATTGAAGGGTATAAAATTTCGAAATCACTTCTTTTTGTGAAATATCCTAAAAGAATATAGACTATTGTACAACATGAAATCGCTAAATAATGTATGGTCTTTATTTCTTTTTCGATCTTTTTCAAAGATTAATGGGTATTAGGGTTTATTGAAGGCTATGGTTTTTAGGAATACATAAGAGAATCCAGAGAGTAACATGAAGTGGTAACATAGTAGTCCTAGATCTTTGTACACCACATCCAAGTATAGAGCTACTAAAAAATATATAATCATAACCCCTTCTAAGTAAGTACTCCAATGAACTTTTTTAGAATTATATTTGGAGTTTTTTTTAGAAAAATATTTTCCTTCTATTTTAATTTTGGGTGTACGTACAAAAGGACTTTTTTTACCTAAGTGTCCTTCTAGTACACCTATACTATTTATGAGTGAAAAACCCATACTGATTGAAAAAAAACTAAAGAATAGTTGTATGTATTTTATGAAATTAGCAAAACCACCTCCATAAACACGTTTAAAAATAACCCAGTAACAAATAAAAAAGATTAACATACTGATTGCTAGAAATGAAAAAATATTAAAAATGCCCATAAATTCAGGGTAAATATTTTTGATAATCAGCATAGGTAAACTAAGTAATGAGGCTAAGAACACTAATAGAAACACACTACTGTTAAATAAATGAAAAATTCCAAAAACTTTGGTTTTTAAAGGTGTTTTTGGATTTTTAATAAGTTGGGTGGCTAATTTTTTGAAATTTTCAGCTGCTCCTTTATTCCATCTGAATTGCTGATTTTTTACAGCATCCATAAATATAGGTAGTTCAGCAGGAGTTTCAATATGGTCTAGATATTTGAATTTCCAACCTTTAAGTTGTGCTCTATAACTTAAATCTAAATCTTCAGTAAGTGTGTCTGCTTGCCAATTTCCAGCATCAAGAATACAGCTTTTACGCCAAATACCTGCAGTTCCATTAAAACTCATAAAATGTTTCAGTGCATTACGACCACCTTGTTCTAGGTGAAAATGGAAATCTAATGCTAAAGCTTGTATTTTAGTAAGCAAAGAAAAGTCTCGATTTAAGTGTCCCCATCGGGTTTGGACAAGCCCTACAGAATGCTCCGTAAAACCACATAAAGTAGCATGTAACCAGTTTGGGTTAGGGGTGAAATCTGCATCAAAAATGGCAATAAATTCTCCTTTTGCCTTGGTGAGTCCTTCTTTTAAAGCTCCTGCTTTAAAGCCTGTTCTTAGACTACGGTGCATATGTGTAATATCAATGCCTTTTTGTTGTAGTTCGGTAACTTTTTTTGCAATTAAATTTTTAGACTCATCAGTAGAGTCATCTAGAACCTGAATTTCTAAGAGGTTTTTTGGGTAGTCGAGTTTTGTAATACTCTCTAAAAGTCGTTCTATAACATATTGCTCATTGTAAATCGGTAATTGTACAGTGACTTTAGGAAGGGTGTTTACATCAATTTTTTTAGAAACATTAGTGTTTGTGAGTTCTTTTTTACGTGTTCTTAAAGATCCCTTCAATAGTTGTAGCTGCATTAAACTATACAAGAAAATGAGAGCCATAATAAGTCCGTAAACGATAAGTATGAAGTAGCTTATTGTGTAAATCATTAGCCTTTTCTGTATTTGAATATCCAACTTAAAATTTTGTATCCTGCCATAATAACTCCTTTTATAGTTCCTGATATTTTTGAGGTTCCAATACGTTTTTTGTACCTCACAGGTATTTCTAAATATTTTAGTTTATGTTTAAGTGCTTTTAACTGCATTTCTATAGTCCAACCATAAGTGGTGTCTTGCATACCTAAACTTATAAGTTTATCGTATTTTATTGCTCTGAGTGGTCCTAAGTCTGTGAATTTTGAATTGTAGAGGTGATGCATTAAAAAAGTAGCTAGTAGATTTCCGAAACGTTGTGGAAGTGTCATGGCTCCTTTTTCTTGTAAGTGTTTTACACGTGCCCCCAAAACAAAATCATAATTTTGTTTGAGGATAGGTGTAATTATTTTTTCAATATCTGCAGGGTAGTCACTATAGTCCGCATCTATAAATATGACGATATCTGTTCTTGTTTGTTGATTTTTAATGTAATGTAAGCCTTTTAAACAAGCTTTTCCATAGCCTCTTTGTGGTTCTGATAGCACTGTAGCTCCATGCGATCGAGCGATACTAGCAGTTTTATCCACGGAACCATTATCTACGACTATAATTTCAGAAATCCACTTTTTGGGAAGTTCTTTTATTACCTTGCTAATAGATTCTTGTTCATTTAAAGCAGGAATAATCACTTTTGCAATCTTAGAATCAGTAGGCATAGTTTTTAATAATGATTGTCGAATTCGTATTAGAGCTTGTTTAAACTCACTACTTCCTGTAATCCAAAATTTTAAGGTTTTGGGTTACTTTTAAATGATGAGCATACTTTGAGATATGTGAATCCTTTTAAAGTGATCCAAGTTCTTAAAATTTTAAATTAAAGGAAATAGTGCCTTTAAACAAGTTCTAAGCAAGAATTGGTATTGCAAAGGTAATTAAGTGTATTTATATGTAAAATATTTTAAGTTCACTATGTTGAAAATAGTTTTTTTAGTGCCAATTACAAGTACTATATTTGTTAAAATACTAAATTTATACGATGGAATCATCAAAAACCCTACATACAGGTTCAAATAATGACGTAGACAGTAGTTCAAAAATTGAAGCTATTAAGAATTTGATTTTTGGAGATAACATCAGAGCATATAATTCAGAATTTGAATCTTTAAAAGTTGAAATTCGAAGTAATGAGAAGATCACTGAAGAACATTTAATACTTATCGAACAACGTATCGATAATTTAGAAACGGATTTACAAATTCGTTTAACTAAACTTGAGGATAAAATAGATCATACACTACAAGATTTAATAAATAATAGGAAACAACTCGCAGATTTATTTATTGGAATGGGTAATGAGTTGTCTAAATAGCAATAATTCCATTATACTTATGTATGGAGAGAGACCAACGATTACAGAAGTTAAAAGAACTATTATTTAATGAAGAAAATGATCATTTAGAGGATCTAAATAAAGAAGTTTCCAGACTTTCAGCCATTCTAGATAATACGGATGTATTAACTGAAAAGGTAGCTCCTATAGTAGATGATAAAGTTCAGTCATTTACAAAAAATGAATTGCCTCCTATTGTAGTGAGTAGTTTGCAACAGCAGATTAATAACTCTCAAGAAGCTGTGATTGAAGCGTTATATCCTATTATTGGTAAGATGATTAAAAAATATATTGCCAATGAAATAAGTTTGTTACGAGAACGGATCAATACTCAAATGAAAGCTTCATTTTCATTTAAAAACTTTTTTAAATCAAAATTTGGTAGATCTCCAAATGTGGATGAGTTGATTGTGAATAGTCAACCTGTAAAACTTTTACAAATTTTGATTATAGAAAAGCAATCAGGTATTCTTAAAGCAGAATATTCTGTTCCAAGTGCGGATCAGTCTGTAGACCAGGAAATGATAGCAGGTATGTTAACAGCTATAAAGAGTTTTGTAGAGGATGCTTTTCAAGGGAAAGATCAAAATTTAGAGGCTATTCGTTATGAGTTATATACATTGCATATCCAGAATTTTTATAATTATTATATTGCCGCAGTAATTTCTGGTAATTATAATTCTCAAATTCGCGATACTTTAGAAAATAAAATTCTAGAATTTGCACAAAATGGAATTTCAAAAGAGGATCTTAATACAAGTGATCTTTTTTCAAATCGACTAAAACTATTTTTCGAAAATGACATCTTCTAAAAAAATTACACTTATTGGAACTTTTGGAGTAGGTAAATCTTCTTTGTTCAGACGTTTTATTGAAAACCAATTTTCTGAAGATTATCAATCTACTTTAGGAGTTCAAATAAAAAAGAAAACAGTTACTTTAGATTCAGGAGAGTCTATGTCTTTGATTATTTGGGATACAGAGGGAAAAGAGGATGTTTCTATGAATCGTTCCTCATACCTTTTAGGATCTCATTGTATTATTTATGTTTTTGATCTTTCAAGAGTAGATACCTTTACTTCAATTAATGAACATCTTGCTTTTTTAAAAGAAAATTATCCTAATATTCTTTTAAAAGTTGTCGGAAATAAATCAGATGCAGTTAGTATTAAGAGTGTTCAAAAGAAACTAAGTGCTCTAGATATCACACCTGATTTTTTCACAAGTGCCCTTTCTGGTGAACAAGTTAATGATCTATTTACTTTAATTACAAAAGAACTGTTATAATATGAGTGCTACCCAAGAAAATACCGCTTTTAATCCATATTATAACCATATACAACATCTTGTAGTAGATGAGAGTGATATGATTATCAAAAGTGATTTAAATCTCTTTGATGGTTGGAAAGTAGGCTTGTCTATTTTTGATATTCATCCTTTTTTTGAAATTATTTATGCAATTAGAGAAAGTGTAGATAAGTCAGGTGGTATAGATGTTTCCTTATCTCATTTTCCTTGCGTACATATCACGGATGAAACTTCTAAACAAAAAAGTGCTGAGTTGGTTTGTGATATTCGTTTCCAAGTAGATCCAACATCAAGTAAGCTTATTCATATCATACTTTTAAATTATACAGAAGGCTATAAGGAGATTAATCAAATTTCTCAAGAACGTAATGAGTCTTTAATAAAGCTTCATGATGCAGAGTTTACAAATAAAGTTTTACAGGAAAAAGAGGAGTTTCGAAATTATTTTCTTGAGAATGTCAATCATGAGTTAAATACACCTTTGTCTTCTATATCTGGTTTTATTCAGCTTCTAGAGCGAACAGAACTCGATTATAAACAAGAAGAAGTTGTTCGTATTATTAAAAATGAAAGCTACTATTTAAAAACGATTTTTAAAGATATTTTAGATCTTTCTAAAATAGATGATGGTACTTTTAGTTTAAATGAGGATTTATTTGATATTAATTCTCTAATTAATAGTGTGGTAAATACTTTTACTCCATTAATCGAAGAGCGTGCCTTGAACTTTGAAGTTACCATTGATAAAAAGTTAGGTACAGATTTATATGGAGATAAAACACGTATTTATCAGATATTAAATAATTTATTGAATAATGCTTTAAAATATACAGAAGAAGGAACTATCAGTTTATCGGTAAAAAAAATAGGGGGTAAGAGCCGTAAACAAATGATTGAAATAGAGGTTAAAGATACAGGTATCGGTATTGATGAAAAACAGATACAAAATATCTATAAACCTTTTATCCAACTTAATGATAAAGGTGAAGGTGCAGGGCTTGGTTTAAATATAGTAAAACAGCTCGTTTTACTTATGAATGGTACTATTGAAGTTGCTAGTAAATTAGGTGAAGGAACAACTTTTACTACGCAGATTTATATTAAAAATACCCCACTATCTGTAAAGAAGAAGGTTAAAAAAGAATCTTCAGGAATTGCTTTAAAAGATTACAATAAAAAATTCCGTGCTTTGGTGGTAGAAAACAAACTTTCTACACAATATCTTATCATGAAATTTTTGTTGGACCAACAGTGTTTTTATATTGATATTGTAAATAATGCAGAAGATGCTCTTAAAAATATCGAGAATCGAAGTTATGATTTATTAATTACTGATATTAAACTCAAAGAAAAAACAGGGCTTGTTCTTGCTAAAAATATCCGTGAAAACTATGCTGATGATTTTATTAAAAATATTCCAATATTAGCGATATCAGCTATTAATCAGAAGAATATTACAAACATATGTGTACAACATGGTATAGATGCTTTTTTAAATAAACCTTTTACAAGAGAAGATTTTATAGAAAAGATTACTCGTTTGTTTAAACGTAGGGGTATTATTTAATATTGTTTTCTACTCTTAGAGCATGTTTAAACTTCATATAAACTGTAATTTAAAAGTTTGCAACTATTGAGTTACTTTTAAATGATGTGTATATCGAGATATATAAATCTTTTTAAAAGTGATTCCAATTCTTAAAATTTTTGGATTATATAAAGTAGTGAGTTTAAACAAGCTCTTAAGCAAGGTCTTAGAAAAAAGTAATTTATTTTAGTAATTTAGAAGTCTAATTGGTATATCCCACCAAGATTTATTTATATAAAAAAACGTATTGGCACTATTTAATTCCTCTAGACTTAGAGAAAGAAGACAAGGACTAGAAGCACTTAATGAGTTACTTAAAGGGAAATCAAGGTGTAATGTGATTCATTATTCTTGTGAATCTTTTGTGACTAATCACGGGAAAACACCAAGGGTTACCTCTATTTGTGTAATGAATTTAAAATCTGGGCAAACCAAGTCTTTTTCTATTCATTTACAAGCTCAGATTATGGGCTTAGATTTTAATAATTTAGGAGATGAACAATACGATGAATTGGAAAAGAATATGCTCGATGATTTTTCTTTATATGTAACTCAAAATCCTACACATGGATGGGTGCATTGGAAAATGAGAGATTCCAATTATGGTTTTGAAGCTATTAATAATCGTATTAAAATTTTAAAAGGAACAACTTTTCAAATTCCTGATGATTTTAAATATGATTTTCCTAAAATATTAGAGTTGCTTTATACCTATGATTACGAACTTACAAAACCCAATGGCAGACTTTTAAATCTAGCAAAACGTAATAATATCTCTACATTTAATGCCATGACTGGTAAAGAGGAAGCAGATGCTTTTGATAATAAAGAGTATTTAAAGTTGCATATGTCTACGCTCAAAAAAGTAGATATTATAAAAAGTATTATTCAACGCATAGAAAATAATCAACTAAAAGTTAATACAAAAAAAAGGCATATTTACGGAGTGTCTTTTAGTGGAATTATAGCAATAATTAAAGAGACACCTAGTCTTTGGATTATAATGTCCATTATAATTTATATCATAAGCAGTGTGCTTGAGCCTGTATTTCAAAAAATATTTGGAACAGGTTAAAATTTTTAAGAGCTTGTTTAAACT
>WTKB01000320.1 GCA_011524575.1 Aquimarina sp. | reverse complement strand
CAAGTTCTTAAAATTTTGGATTACAGGAAGTAGTGAGTTTAAACAAGCTCTTAATACCAACGTTTTTTTTTCTTTTTAGAAGCCTCTGATTTTCTGCCTTTTTTGTATTTACTACCTTTCTTTTTATGAATTTCTGGTTTTGCTTTTGGGTCTAGAGGATAAGGATGTTCATCTATTACAGCAATCTTTTTCTCAATAAGCTCTTGAATATCTTTCAAGTAGCTTTTTTCATCTACAGAGCAAAAGGATAAGGCTCTTCCTTTAGCTCCAGCTCTTCCTGTTCTTCCAATTCTATGGACATAGGTTTCAGGAATGTTAGGCAGGTCGAAGTTGAGTACAATATCTAATTTGGGAATATCTATTCCGCGAGCTGCTACATCAGTTGCAATTAATATATTTACTTCCTTATTTTTAAATTTATTTAAGGCTTTGGTTCTTGCAGATTGGGTTTTATCTCCGTGAATACTATCTACTTTATAATTGTGTTTTTGTAAGGTTTTTTCTAGTTTGTTTACCCCAAATTTAGTACGTCTAAAAATAATAATATTACCTGAAATATAGTTTCTTAGAAGATGTAAGCATAGTTCTATTTTTTTTGGTTTACCAACCATATATAATTCTTGACTTACAGTTTTAGCTGCAGAAGAAATGGCAGATACAGAAACATTCTTAGGTGTCGTTAATAGTTCATTTGCTAGTATTTTTATTTTAGTAGGAAGCGTCGCAGAAAATAACAAAGTTTGTTTTTGACAGGGGCATA
Source organism: Aquimarina sp. (assembly GCA_011524575.1). Taxonomy (GTDB): domain Bacteria; phylum Bacteroidota; class Bacteroidia; order Flavobacteriales; family Flavobacteriaceae; genus Aquimarina. The sequence continues at coordinate 3,330 of WTKB01000320.1, read as the reverse complement.
AACTTTCTATTTTTTTTACATCATTTATAAATCCCATATCTAGCATCATGTCTGCCTCGTCTAAAACTAAAGTCTGTACATAATCTAAAACAATAAGGTCTCTTTTGTGTAAGTCTAACAACCTACCAGGTGTTGCCACTAAAATATCCACTCCTTTTTTTAGTATTTCTATTTGAGGTTGCATGGAAGCTCCTCCATAAATAGCGGTGGTTCTTAGGTTGGTGTAATGGCTGAATTGTTTAAAGTTTTCTTCGATTTGTATAGCTAATTCCCGAGTAGGGCTAACAATGAGTGCTTTAATTTTTTTAGCTCCTTTTTTTGCATCAGGTATTTGAGACAAACGGTCTAGAATAGGTAATGCAAAAGCAGCTGTTTTCCCTGTACCAGTTTGAGCAGTTCCTATTACATCAAAACCTTCTAAAACAAATGGAATCGTTTTTTGTTGAATAGGAGTAGGTTTATTGTAGTTTAATTCTGCAATTGCCTTTAAAATTTTAGGGTTTAAGTGTAAGTCTTTAAAGCTCATTATATGTAAGTAAGAAAACCACAAATATAAAACTTAAAATATTGACTACCTATTGATATTAGAGCTTGTTTAAAGGCAATACAAACTTTTGAATTACAGATCGTATTGCCTTTAAACAAGCTTTAAAAAAAGTTTTAACTTTTTGTTTTATATTTTTCTAAATACCACTTTATAGTTTTTAAAATCCCACTTTCAAAATTTTCATCTGCAAGCCAACCTAATTGATGCTCTATTTTAGTGGCATCAATGGCATAACGTCTATCATGTCCTGCACGGTCTTCTACATAGTGAATTAAATCTTTATAGCTACCTGTGGTTTTAGGTTGCAGATTATCCAGTAATTCACATATTTTATTAGCGATATAATTGTTAGTACGTTCATTTTTACCTCCAATATTGTAAACCTCTCCAAAAGATCCTATATGATAGGCTAAATCAATACCTTTACAATGATCTAATACATATAACCAGTCTCGGATATTTTTACCATCTCCATAAATCGGAATCAATTCCCCAGCAAGAGCTTTACGAATTACTGTAGGTATGAGTTTTTCATCGTGTTGTTTTGGACCATAATTATTGGAGCAATTGGTAATTATAGTGTGCATTCCGTAAGTATGGTGGTAACTTCGCACTAATAGATCGCTACTTGCTTTAGAGGCACTATAAGGAGAATTAGGAGCGTAAGGAGTACTTTCTGTAAATAAACCTGTTTCACCTAAACTACCATATACTTCATCGGTTGAAACGTGTAAAAAACGGCAATCTTGGTATTCTTGTTTAAACTTAAAAGGAGCTTCCATCCAGTACTTATAAGCAACATCCAATAAGGTAAAAGTTCCGTTTACATTAGTTTGAATAAACACCTCGGGATTACTAATAGAATTATCCACGTGTGATTCTGCCGCAAAATGGATCACTCCTTTGATATCATATTTTTGGAATAATTCTGTAACAAGAGACCGATCACAAATGTCTCCTTCTATGAAAAGGTGTCTATTGTTTATATGAACTTCTTTTAGATTTGTAATAGTTCCTGCATAGGTAAGTTTATCTAAACTAATGAGTTTATAATCCGGGAATTTTTCTATAAAATAGGGGATGAAATTAGAACCAATAAACCCTGCGGTACCTGTAATTAAAATGCTTTTCATAAAGTAAAAGTAGATGTGGTTGTTTAGAGCTTAAAGCTTATTTATAATTTTGATAGACAATTACTCAGGGCTTCTTTCCAATGAGGAATAGCAATACCAAAATCTTTTTTAATTTTTGCTTTATTAAGTAAACTAAAAAGAGGTCTTGGGGCAGGAGTGGGGTAGTCTTTACTTTCTATGGGTAAGACCTTACAAGAAGTATGGGTTTGATTAAAAATCTCAAAGGCAAAATCATACCACGAACAAATACCTTCGTTGGAATAATGATAAATCTCTACTTCTTTGTTATTTATTTTTGGCAAAATAGCCAACATGGTTTTTGCCAAATCATGGGCATAGGTAGGTGTACCTATTTGATCTGCAACAATATTAAGAGTGTCCCTAGATTGTGCTAGTTTTAACATGGTTTTTACAAAATTATTCCCAAAAGAAGAATATACCCATGAGGTGCGTATAATAATACTATTTTCAGGCTTGTTTTCAATCAGGGCTTTTTCCCCTAAACTTTTGGTTTTACCATACACATTTATAGGGTTTACAGCATCCGATTCTATAAATGCTTTATGATTTTTACCATCAAAAACATAATCGGTAGATACATGAATGAGTTTAATGTTTTGTTCTTTGGAAATGGCACTGATATGAGCCACAGCCTTGTGGTTAATTGCATCACAAAGAGCGGTTTCTTCGTTTTCGGCTTTATCAACTGCGGTATGAGCCGCACAGTTTAAAATACTATTTATTTGATTTTTGGTGCAAAAATGAGCAATTGCTACTTTATCAGTAATGTCTAAAGTGTCTTTATCTGTAAAAAAAAAAGTGTAATTGGGGTATTCATGAGATAGCACTTGTAACTCCGAACCCAACTGTCCATCTGCTCCTGTTACTAAAATATTATTCATAATAATTGGTATTATAATCTGCTAAAACTGCATTTTCTAAATTTGGATTTTTGGTATCTTTATCAGATAAAATTAAAGATCCTTCATCTAATTTCCAATCGATGTTTAAATTCGGATCGTTATAGGCAATGCCTTTTTCATTTTCGAAACTATAAGGAGCATCTACCTTATAACTAAATACCGCACTATCGCTTAGTACCACAAAACCATGTGCAAAACCTTTGGGAACTAAAAGTTGTTTTTTATTCTCATCAGATAATTCTATGGCTACATGTTGCCCAAATGTCGGAGAACCTTTACGTATGTCAACAGCAACATCTATAACCCTACCTTGTACCACACGTACTAATTTGGTTTGTTCAAAACCGTTAGTTTGGTAATGTAAACCTCTTAAAACGCCTTTACTAGATTTAGATTCATTATCTTGGTGAAATTGGATAGAAAATCCTAAAAATTGATTTAATGCTTCTTGTTTAAACGATTCCATGAAGTAACCTCTATGATCTCCGAATACTTTTGGTTCGCAGATAATTACTTCGGGTATAGCTGTTCTTGTAAATTTCATAAATTGATTTTTAAGGTTTCTTCTTTTTAGGTAGTCTTATAAAAGTATTCCTTAGAGGAGGGTTATTTTGCTCTACGTATTAGATATTATCCGTATTCATTTTTATACATTTCTTTTCCTAAGGCATGTAGTTGTTCTTTAGAAATATATCCTTTTTCATAGGCGATTTCCTCAATGCAAGCT
>WTKB01000282.1 GCA_011524575.1 Aquimarina sp. | reverse complement strand
GGAATATCGCTCCATAAATTTACATTTTTGTGTAAACCTATTTCAGGACAAGACAGGGGGAGTGACTGTAGATAATCATTAATAATAATATACTCACGTATTGGTTTTTGAATCTTACCAGAAGTAATACCTTGAAAAGGAGTCCTTAATTGTTCTCGATATATTTTATTTTATATCACTTTTTGATATTAATGTTACATCAGACAATCTAACACCTGATTTTAAATTATACAAATAATCTATTGTGTTTATTAGGTTTTCATAGCCCACACCATTATCATCTTCTCCAATAGAACCAAGTGTTATATTTGATAATTTATAGTTACTATGAATCCTAGAAAGCTGAGTTATAATCGCTTTTTGGATTAATTTCATAATTGAATATGCAGGATATTCCGTTCCAGAATTATATTGAAGTGCTTCCTCACTTGATATTGAACCAATGTTAATAATCGTAGCATTTTCTTCAATACAACCATCTCTTTCTAACTGGTTAAAAATTTTTAATAAATTAAAAGGACCTGTTTTAAGAAAATTTTCATATTCATCTATCGTGAGAGCCCCTGTTTCACCCCATTGACCAAGTACAAAGACAATTAATGAAAGTGACATATTTTTAAATTCCTTATAATTCTCTAAAAAATTACTTACATCGGTTTGTATATGAACTACATTTGATTTATCTCCTTTTACCTCACTTCTTGATATTGAAAAAATATTATGAGTATTTTCATATTTTTTTACAATAGAATTCCCTATGCCTTTACCTCTTCCAATAATTAAAATAGATTTATTCATTTTTTTATTTTCGCTAAATCTAACATATTTTTATTTAAGAGTTTGTTTAAACTTCCTGTAAACCAAAACCTTAAAATTTTGAATTACAGTTCGTATTCCCTTTAAACAAGCTCTAAAAAGGTAAATTGTCATCATTTCCATTCCCTAAAGGAGCATCCATATCACGATCACCAAAAGCATCAGTTGGAGTTGTTGGTGTTGAGGGAAGACTTAAAGGGTTTTGTGATAAATGATCCGTAACACCTTCATTCATTTTAGAATGCAATTCCATAGACTCAAATGAAGTAGAAAAATCCTCTAAATCCTCAAATTTACCAAGATTACCAATAAATTTCAAACGAATATTATCCAAACCTCCATTACGATGCTTGGCAACTATAAATTCCGCTTGACCTTGTGTGGGGCTTCCTTCATCATCATCCCATTCGTCAATTTTATAATATTCTGGACGAAAAATAAAAGAAACGATATCAGCATCTTGCTCAATTGCTCCAGATTCCCTAAGATCACTAAGTAAAGGTCTTTTAGACCCCCCACGTGTTTCTACTGCCCTTGAAAGCTGAGAAAGTGCTATTACAGGAATACTTAACTCTTTAGCAAGAGCTTTGAGGTTTCTAGAAATTGTAGAAATCTCTTGCTCTCTATTCCCATTTTTATTGGACCCTCCCGCTGTCATGAGTTGCAAATAGTCTATCATGATCATTTTTATACCATGTTGTGATGCTAACCTTCGAGATTTAGCCCTCAAATCAAAAATGGATAAAGAAGGGGTGTCATCGATAAATAAAGGAGCTTTCTCAAGATCCTTAACTTTAATATTAAGCTGCTTCCATTCATGCTCTTCCAGCTTTCCTGTTCGGAGTTTTTCAGAAGACAAAGAAGTTTCTGAGGAAATAAGCCTTGTAATTAACTGCACCGAAGACATCTCCAACGAAAAAAAGGCAACAGGAATATTTTGACCAACAGCGATATTTCTCGCCATAGAAAGTGTTAGTGCTGTTTTACCCATACCAGGTCTTGCAGCAATGATAATTAAATCGCTGGGCTGCCATCCAGAAGTTAAAGCATCTAATTTTGTAAAACCAGAGGCTACACCACTCATCCCCTCTTTATTAAAGTTTTCCTCAATTTTCTTCTTAGCTTGAATCACTAAACTTTGGGCAGATTCCGAGGAACGTTTGATGTTTCCTTGAGTAATTTCATATAACTTAGATTCTGCACTATCTAACAAATCAAAAACATCTATAGTTTCTTTGTAGGACTCAGAAATAATTTCATTAGAAATTTTAATAAGACTTCGTTGAATATACTTTTGAAGAATTATTCGAGCATGAAACTCAATATGTGCCGAAGAGGCAACTTTTTGAGTAAGCTGAATCAAATACAACTCCCCTCCAACCTTTTGCAAGGTTCCATTAGTACGCAATTGATTCGCAACAGTATAAAGATCTATAGCACTAGAATCTTCGAAAAGCTGAACAATAGCTTCAAATACCAATTGATGGGCTGGGGTATAAAAAACAGAAGGGCTCAATATATCTATAACTTCATCTGTCCCCTTTTTATCAATCATCATTGCTCCAAGAACCAGTTCTTCTAAATCCAAGGCTTGTGGCGGGATTTTACCCTGCTGTAGGGTAACTACCTTAGTGGTATTACCTGTATTTTGCATTGCGTTTGCATTGGGAGTAGCATTTTCCATAACTACAAAATTAGAAAATAATACTAATTAGTAAGTCTATCTTTCGAAGAAGATAACAAAAAAATAGCCTAAAAGCTATATTACAAGATTACGTTTAATTTGACATAAAGATTTTTTCAGTAAAAATAATGATGCCCATATCCAGAGATGTAAATCCTTTTAAAGTGATCCAAGTTCTTAAAATTTTGGATTACAAGAAGTGGTGAGTTTAAACAAGCTCTAAGGTTTCTCTTGATAGCGATACATATTTACGTATTTTTACAAAAAAAAGATATGTTTACCAGCAATCAATTACTATTTGCAGCCTTTTTTTGCATTGTATTTACCAGCATTATTATTTACAGTTACCGTAAAGATATTAAAATCCACAAAAAACATTACAAAGGCAGTGGGTACTTAGTCCTTTATTTCATCGGATTTATCCTCTTATTATTTGGACTGAAAACCTATTTAAACTATTAATTATGCGTTCATTTTTAAAATACCTCATTCTTTTAATCATTGTTTCTGGAATTTCATTTTTTGTTTTTGTTTGGAGTAGCAACACTACCAAACAAACCTCCTATACACTAGAATTTAAAGAAGTTTCGAATAAAAAAGTTGTTGATAAAATCACAAATTTTGAACATTGGTACCAATGGGCAAAAATAGACAGCACACAATTTACAGCTATAAGAAGCACCGAAGCTATTGGCAATAAATTAATTACTAAAAACACAGCATTTGATTTCAAAATTGAAAATGAAATCATTACCGATACTTTAATAGTACAGCATTTATATTCTTTAAAAGATGTCAAACAGACTCAAAAACTAAACTGGAAACTCGCTCATCGCAATAGGGGTTCGTATGGAGTGCTTACTATTGAGGAAAACTACAATTGGATAGATAAACTCTATATTTTGATGGATTGGAAACATTTTAGAAAAAATTGGTTATCTAGTTTTGGAGATAGAATCACATTATTACAAGAAGACTTCAATAAAAATGCTGAAGAATATCACTTTGGAGAAATCTACAAAAGTACCTTACCCAGTACTTTTTATCTTTTTATCGAGATAGACGTTCAAAACGCAGAAAACCAACATTTAACAAATATTCAGATTGAAGATGCTTTAAAAACACTAGAAAACTTTACTACATCAAAAGAAATTGGTATTACTGGATCCCCATTTATCATAGAGCCTCTAGATTTAAGAACAAAACCAGCGCTTAAAGTAGCAATTCCTATAAAAGAAAATATTCAAACAGGGCTTTTTGAAAAAATAAAATTTGCTCATTTAAAAGAGGTTGAAGGACTAGCTCTTGATCTTGTAGGAAATCCGAATGAATACTACTTTATGTGGGAAGAAATTTATAAGAAACAAGAATCCCTTGAGGTAAAACTAGGGCATACTAAATATAGAATACTTCAATCAGCATATTTTAATGCAGAAATAAAAGCGAAACAGCAATTATTTTGGAGCTCATCAAATAGTAATGCTACCCAAAAATCAAACAGTCTTAGTGAAATGTTAAATAGTATTTCAAGAGATGCACCTCAGACCAAATAATTCATACGCATTAATCACTGTAATCAATCGCTTCTCTAAAAA
>WTKB01000225.1 GCA_011524575.1 Aquimarina sp. | reverse complement strand
GTGAGTCCTTTTAAAGTGATCCAAGTTCTTAAAATTTTAAATTACAGGAAGTAGTCAGTTTAAACAAGCTCAAATTGGTATAACTAAGCAAAAACTGGTATTTTGCACCAAAAAAACATGAATACACCTGCACCTTTTGGAAAAATATACCTAATACCTGTCGGACTTGGCTCTCATACAAAACATGAAGTTTTACCTATTTCTATACAGAAAGTCATTGAAAAAACCCGACACTATGTAGTAGAAAATGAAAAAAATGCACGTAGATTCATAAAAAAAATAGCACCCACCGTACCACAGGATGATTTAAGGATAGAAACACTAAATAAATTCACCACAGAAATAGAAGCGAGTGCTTTTATCACTCCTTGCCTAGAAGGACAAGATATTGGGGTATTATCCGATGCAGGTTGCCCTGCTGTTGCTGATCCTGGTGCATTACTTGTAAAGATCGCACATCAAAAAAATATTGAAATACATCCTCTTGTTGGACCTTCTTCGTTACTACTTGCTTTAATGGGTAGCGGACTCAATGGACAAGGCTTTTGTTTTCACGGATATTTACCTGTAAACAAACAGGATAGAAAACAACAAATTAAAAAAATGGAATTCCAATCCTTTAAAGAGAATCAAAGTCAAATTTTTATTGAAACTCCTTACAGGAATGAAGCATTATTCGAAGATTTAAAAAATATACTACACCCAGATACATTGTTGTGCGTAGCCGTAGATCTTAGTCTTACCACAGAATATATTAAAACACAAAGCATCTCAGAATGGCAAAAAAATAAAGTTAAACTTCACAAAAGACCTTGTGTGTTTATTATTCATAAATTTTAATAGTTATCTTAAAAAATAAAACCATGAAAGTTTTTTGTATCGTTTTACTAGCAATCAACACTATATATATGGGTTTTTCTCAAAATAAAGAGCAAGAAGAAACCTTTTGTTGTTCGATATCCGAACTTATGGGAAAAGTAATGCCTTTGGGAGGTAAAAACACCCCGCATCATCTTCGAGCAGATGTTTACGACTCTTTTTCACAAATGCAAAAAGCAGCTCAAAAAGAAGGGATTTCATTACAAATTGCTTCTGGATACCGCAGTTTTGAAAGACAACTTCAAATCTGGAATAACAAATACCGACGTTATACCCAAACTCAAAAACTTTCTCCGAAAGATGCGGTAGCTAAAATTTTGAAATACTCAACCATACCTGGAACTTCACGCCATCATTGGGGTACCGATCTCGACCTTATTCAAAAAGTCCCGTTAATGCCAAAATCCTTATTAGAAGCCACAAATTTCGAAAAAGGAGGAGCTTTCCATACCTTAAAGTTATGGCTTGACAAAAATGCGTCTAAATATGGATTTCATTTAGTATATACAAACAATCCTAACAGAACAGGATTCAACTACGAGCCATGGCACTACACGTATTGTAAAATCTCAGAACAAATGCTATCAGAGTACTCGGAACATCAAGTGATTCATCAATTAGATTTCTCTAAACTACTAGGTAAAGAAATTCTTACTCCAAGTTTTTTACAAGATTATTTTGAATCTCATTTAAAAATGCCTTGTAATACCAATTAATTCCGTAGTACATTATGGAGCAACTGGCATTTCCTCCTTTTCATTTTAGGGTTCAAAAAAGAGCACATAAAACCTATATTTTTGACCGAATTAGAAAGAAATTTGTGGTACTCAACCCTGAAGAATGGGTGCGTCAACACGTACTTCATTTTTTAATAGATATACATGATTACCCAAAAAATCTTATAGGTGTAGAAAAACAGATTAAAGTACACCAAACCTTAAAACGCTATGACATTGTAATTTTCAAACCCTCAGGAAAGATATTTATGTTAATCGAATGTAAAGCTCCAAGCGTAAAAATTACTCAAGAAACTTTTGATCAGATTGCACGTTACAACATCAACCTACAAAGTGAATACTTAATGATAACTAATGGTAAAAACCATTATTATTGCCAAATGGACTATGAAAATAAATGCTACCATTTTCTAGAAAATATACCTTTGTATAAGTAACACCATTTTAATAATGACGACATCTCAAACACCCTTTAATTTCGCTATTGTAATCCTAAATTGGAATGGCTTAGAGCTACTACAAAAATTCCTTCCAAAAGTACTATTATATAGTAAGGATGCTTCATTTTATGTGATTGATAACGCCTCTACCGATGACTCTATAAAATGGTTAAAAAAAACCTATCCAGAAGTGACTATTATTTCTCTTAAAAAAAATCTGGGTTATGCAGGAGGCTATAACAAAGGGCTAACAAACATCAAAGAACCTTATTACTGTCTTTTAAACTCGGATATAGAAGTCTCTAAAAACTGGTTACAACCTATAAAAAAACTATTTATTAATAACGCCAAAATTGCAGTAATCCAACCAAAAATCAAAGACTACTACCGACCAGAACTGTTTGAATACGCAGGAGCTGCAGGTGGGTTTATGGATCAATTGGGGTACTTATACTGCAGAGGACGTATTTTTGACACCTTAGAAAAAGACGACCAACAATACAACGACAATCGAGAAATCTTTTGGGCATCTGGAGCTTGTTTATTTATCAGAAAAGAAGCTTTTTGGCAAGTTGAGGGTTTTGATAATGACTATTTTGCACACCAAGAGGAAGTGGATTTATGTTGGCGTTTACAACACCTAAAGCATGAAATTTATTATTGTGGATCGTCTGAAGTATGGCATATAGGAGGAGCCTCTCTTAACTATTCTGATCCCAAAAAAACATACCTCAACTTTAGAAATTCATTATTTACACTTTATAAAAATGAAACCACATTAAGCGTAATACCTGTTTTGTTTCTAAGGATGGTTCTGGATGGTATTGCAGGACTTCAATTTTTATACGAAAACCAACCTAAAAATTTTAAAGCCATACTAAAAGCACATTTAGACTTTTACAAAAACATTCCTATTTTAATCAAAAAACGAAAAAAAATAACCCCCATTAAAATACATCGACCGATAACAAGTATTGTTTACAATTATTTTATAAAAAAAAGAAGATTATTTTCTGATTTAAAGTAATTTAAGAGCATGTGTAACACCTAAAAGTTATATTTTCACTACTATAACAGGTTCGGAACTAAAAAATAATTTTGTAAAATGTGCCAATACACTAGGATTAGCAGTAGCATAAAAAGAATACTTACCTAAAGAGTTTTTATCGCTATTTTGATATGAAGTTTTTAATAATTGGTTTTTTTCTAAAATAGAACGCGTCTGACGAGCAACAGCCTTACCAGAATCAATTACCTGAACATGATTTGGAAGTAACTCAATTAGTATTTGCTTTAAAAAAGGATAATGTGTACACCCTAAAACCAATTGATCTATAGGATCTTCTGTAAGTTGATATACATATTTTTGAAGGAGTTGTAAAAGATCAGGGTGTTTAAAATCCCCTTTTTCAACCCACTCTACAAGACCTTTTCCAGCCACATTTGTAAGTTTTATATGTTGTCCAAACCTATTTTTTAATGACTTAAAACTCGTACTTTTTAATGTTCCTGCTGTAGCTAATACTCCTACGTGGCCTATTTTAGAAGCTTCTGCAGCTGGCTTTAAAGCAGGTTCTACACCAATAAACAAGGTTTTTGGATACTTTTTTCGAAGTAAAGAAATGGCATTTGTAGTAGCAGTATTACAGGCAACAACAATAATCTTACATTTCTTTTGTAATAAAAATTCCGTATTAGAAATACAAAAGTGCTGTATCTGTTTTATTGATTTATTACCATAAGGAAGGTTTTTAGCATCAGACAGGTATATAAAATCCTCAAAAGGTAGTTGTTTTTCTAATTCTTTTAAAATAGAAACCCCTCCTACCCCAGAATCAAAAACACCTATAGGATTTTTATAATGTAAACTCATGAAACTACAACACTCAAATATTAGATAGGAATTGGTATTAGAACTTGTTTAAACTAAATACAAACTGTAATCCAAAAGTTTAAGGTTTTGGTTTACTTTTAAATGAATTGCATATCGAGATATGTAAATCTTTTTAAAGTGATCCAAGTTCTTAAAATTGTGGATTACAGGAAGTAG
>WTKB01000063.1 GCA_011524575.1 Aquimarina sp. | reverse complement strand
TTAAGCAATGTTCTTACAAAATTTGGTGCATAACGGTATAAGTAATTTTCACCGTGTGTCAAATTCCCTCCATAATGCCCTGTTACTGTAAGTAAGCCTGCTACTACAAAAGTTAATACTAAATATATTTTATTTAACAATTTTTTACTACTCCTTTGTGTAAGGAAGCATACCAAACTTAGTATCGTAGTAATAATACCACCCCATTTGTGTATATTTAAAGTTAGTTCATCATAACCACCTCCTAATGAGAGTAAATATCCTAATATTATAGCAAAAAGAGAGCTAAAAGCCCCTAGTAACCATACAAAACCAACTGATTTTTGTAAATGTGATAATTTAAAAAATTTAAGCCTACTGGCAAATTCCATTATAACAGCTAATAGTAAAAAGCCTATTGGAAAATGTACTATTAATGGGTGAAACCTACCCAAAAAAATATAAATATCAGGAATTTCTTTCATATAAAAACTTTATCAATTCAAAGAGTAATAATACTTAACTTTAATTTCACTACTAATTCAGTAGTAATAAAATTAACCTAAATTATATTTTAAAGTTTCTTTAAAAAAACTAAATAAACAAATAAATTAGGGTCTATCTTATCTTAGTTTGTACTATTATTAAAATAAGATTTTAAACAATAATCCAAATAGGTATGATACTATCTTGCATCATACCTATTTAGATCAAACAATTATTTCATTAATGGATATTTAATTGGTTTGCCATTGGTTGTAAGAATTTGAAAATCATGTGCTCTATAGCCTTCATATTTCCAAACGATTTCTTTATTCTTATTTACCTCAAAAATCTTTACTCCATCTTTAGCACCATAACTACATATTACAATATTTCCATTTTTTAGAACTTGACCTCCACAAGGATCTCTAAAAGGAGTACCTTCTACATCATTATTTGACATTGACCATACGAGTTTACCGTCAGCATCAAATATAGCAGTCTTATTACCATTAGTTAGATTAGCAACAGTATTACCATTTTTCAATCTAATAGCTGTAAATGGCCAGTTATGTACTTTTGATCCGCCGAGCTCTTTTAAGTCAGTTTTTATAGTCTTCACCACTTTACCCTGAGGTGTATACTCTTTGATTGCGAAAGCAAATAAATGAGGTGCTAAATAATTTCCATTTTTTAGTTTTCTAGCCATTCGTGTCTGCATATGTACATTTTCAGTTTCAGGTTGAAGAGGTACTGATAAAAGAACCTTTCCAGACTTATCAACCTCCATAATACGAGGAGATTCAACAGATGATTCAACAATTAATGTATTTCCATTTTCAAGACGTTGAACTGCACTTAACTCAACCTTCCCTTCTCTTTTAGGCCTTAAAAAAGTAAATATAATTTCTTTCTTTTCATTGTATTCAACTACTTTATCAGACCAACAAATTAAAATATTTCCATTTTCAAGGACATATCCATCTCTTGCACCTCCTCTTTTTGAATCCCAAATAACTTCTCCATCTTCACCTATGATACCAGTAAAACGAGGACCTGCTATAAAGATAGAATGTTTAATTTCTTTACTTTTTTTCGCAAATACATCAGCAGAAACAAAAATAAAAGAAAGTGACAAAAGGAATACTGTATAAAACTTTTTATTTAAAAGCATAAAATTTAATTATAAAATGAATAAAAAAGATAAATAAAAGCAGTCCAATAGTAAACTGTTTTTATTTAGATATAAATATAAAATTAACTAAGAATATCATGTATTACATGACCATGTACATCAGTAAGACGTATATCTCTACCACCGAACCTAAACCTTAGTTTTTCATGGTTTACTCCTAAAAGGTGTAAAATTGTAGCATGCATATCGTGAATATCAACTTTATTCTCTACTACTTTATAGCCATAATCATCTGTTTTACCAAACTGAACACCTCCTTTAATACCAGCACCAGCCATCCACATACTAAATGCTTGAGGGTTATGGTCTCTACCGTTCTTTCCTTGAGCGAAAGGTGTTCTTCCAAATTCTCCAGTCCACACAACCAGGGTTTCTTCTAATAGCCCTCTAGATTTTAAATCCTTAAGTAAACCTGCTATTGGCTGATCCACTGCTCTTGCATTATTTTCATGACCTTCTTTCAATCCTGAATGCTGATCCCATCTATCTCCTCCGACTCTAGGGCATGTCAACTCTATAAAACGTACTCCTCTTTCTACTAATCTTCTAGCCATCAAACATTGAGCAGCATAAGCTCTGGTTTGTGGATATTTAGCATTAAATCCATATAAATCCAAAGTTGCCTTAGACTCTTGTTTAAATTCTGTCAACTCAGGAATAGAGGTCTGCATACGATAAGCTAACTCGTAGTTGGAAATAGCAGATTCTACAGCATCTTCTTGCCCTATGCTACCTAATAAACTCTCATCCATCTGTTTGATGAAGCTTAGCTTTTTTTCTTGAAGACCTTTTGCTTTTTCAGTAGGGTTAATATTGGCTACTGGATTTTCATTGGCTTTCAATACAGAAGCTTGATAAGAAGCAGGTAAAAAACCACTACTAAAGTTGTCCAAGCCTCCAACAGGAATCAAACCTCCGTCAAGGACTACATAACCAGGTATATTTTGATTATCACTTCCTAAACCGTAGTTAATCCAAGACCCCATACTTGGTCTACCTTGCAAGCCACTACCAGTATGCAAAAAATAGTTCGCATTGGTATGTTCTGGAAATTTAGAAGTCATAGACTTTATTAAGGCTATATCGTCTACACAGGTAGCAATATGAGGGAACAAATCACTAACATACATCCCACAATCACCATATTGCTTGAAGTCCCATGGACTTTTCAAAATCTTACCAATATTACCAAATTGCGTTTTTTCAACTTTAAATTTCTTTCTTGGGTCTTCACCATTTTCTGCTTCTAACCTTGGCTTATAATCGAAAGTATCTACCTGAGATGGTCCACCATCCATATATAAGAATATTACATTCTTTGCTTTTGGAGCATAGTCAGGTACTTGACCTAGCTGAGAAAGGATAGTCTTAGGGTCTTGTAGACTCTTATCTGCGGCCTTTACTTTTCCATACAAACTAGTAAAGGCAAGTGCTCCAAAACCTCCTTTGCAAACACTTAGCATTTCTCGCCTTGACATGGCGTTGTTTATGATATGTTTTTTTCTTCCCATTTATTTAATAAATTTTTAAGTTATACTTTTGATTAAATTCTGAGCATGTTTGTAACTCTTTACTTGATGTACAAAAAATTCAAACATGCTCTTCTATTAACTTTTAAAAGATTATAGAAATTATTTATTTTAGGTAAATAAACTCTTTTAAGTTAAAGAGAGAATGACAATAGTCTGTCCATACTGTTTCATTATTTTTAGCTTTATTACCATCTAAATTGTAGGCAGAAGCCATGAGATTAAAGAATTTTTCGGACTTTTGAATTTCTTCTTCTTTTGGGGTTCTTGAAAACGCTTTTTGATAAGCATAGCTTACTTTCTCTTGAAAGTTTTTATTGGCTTGTGTTTTCAAAATATTTTTTGCCATTACCCCTGCTTGTTGTTTCACAAACTGATTATTCATCAGTATAAGCGATTGAGCCGGTACATTTGTAGTATTCCTGTTTCCAAAAGTCGTAAATGGATTAGGGTAATCAAATGTAGACATAAATGGACTAATAAAGTTTCTACTTACAGAAAGATAAATACTTCTTCTACCCTCTCCATCTATCTTTCCAGAACTCGGTCTTCCTCTACCGTTCATAAAGCTATTCAAATACGTAGGCACTGGTTTTCCATACATATTCAAATTTAATCTACCTGATGCTGCTAGTAAAGCATCTCTTATAGCTTCCGCTTCTAGTCTTCTTACTGGATAATGTGTCAACCAAGTATTCTGAGGATCCAATATATTTATTTTTGTACTTGACTCTACTTCTCTTTTAAATGTATTGCTCATCACCATGTACTTGATCATATTTTTGATAGACCAACCTTCATTTCTAAATTTAATGGCTAAGTGATCTAATAACTCTGGATTTGTTGGTAGTTTTCCTTGTAAACCAAAGTTATCTACAGTTTCTACAATCCCTTTTCCAAAGATATGGTGCCATATTCTATTGACCATCAC
>WTKB01000080.1 GCA_011524575.1 Aquimarina sp. | reverse complement strand
TCACACCAATATTGCAAATCATTTTTAAAAACGTAAGCATCTAGCTGATATATTAACATATACTCACTATTAGCAAATCTTTGATAAAATTCAAGCGCATGTAATAATTGATTGTAGCCACTAATTCCTTTGAAATAAAAATCCTCAAAAGACTCTACTCTAAATATAGAATTTGAAAGTGGTCCTTCTAACTCTAAACTTAAAGGCTTAACAATACAAACCTCAAAGTCACCTAAAAGATCAAGACATTGATTTAAGGATTTAATCTCAAAATCAGCTAGTGTGTTTTGATATATTGGGATGACTATAGTAACTTTCATTTAAACTAAATAAAAAACAAATCTAACTATTTTATAAAATTATCTAAGACTAATATTTAGGTATATTTGTGTAATGACTGAAAACACTTCTCCTTTAATATCAATTCTAGTAGCGACGTATAATGGTGAAAAGTTTATTCTTGACCAATTAGAAAGTTTATACAATCAAACTTACTCAAATAAAGAATTAATAATTGTAGATGATTGCTCAACTGATAATACTGTTAAAATTATTGAAAATTGGTCTACAAACAAATCAAATGTAAAATTATATACTTTTAAAGAAAATCTTGGTTATTTAAAAAATTTTGAGAGGGGAATAAAATTATGTGAAGGCAACTATATCTCATTATGTGATCAAGACGACATTTGGGATATTGAAAAAACTTATAAATTATATCAAAAAATAGGAAAAAATGACCTTGCCTATTGTAATTCATCTTTTGTTGATGAAGATTTAAAAAACTTAAATAAATCATTTAAGGATAAATCAAATATGTTAAGTTCTAATGACCCACTAAATTATTTAATTAGAAATAATATCTCGGGGCATGCATTACTATTTAAAAAAGATTTACTGGTGAGTAATTTCAAATTCCCTGAATTTATAACTCATGATAGATGGCTTGCTTTTTTAGCAAGTTCAAGAAATGGAACTGTTTTTTTAGATGAAAGCCTAGTGAAATACAGAATTCACAACAACAACAGTCTTGGTGGAAAAAAAAGAATCAAGAAAAATAAAAAAACTCAAAAAATTGAAGCTGCGAGCAAAATAAAAAGCCTATGTGAGATTTTACCAAATAATTTTCAAAATGAAAAAAAAGGACTTGAAACTGTTTATTTAAGCTATGTAAACAATAATGTAATTAATAGGTTTAAAAGATGTATTTTTTTTCTAAAGAACTATAACAGAATTCTTGCTATTCCTAAAAAAACAAAAGCAAAAAAAATTTTTTATGCTTTATCGATGTTTAATAAGATAAGATAAAACTTAAATTAATACTTTAAATGAATAACAATATAATCCTTGCAATGACTAAGGATATTGAATTATATAAATGTGTTTTAGATAATTTCAAATACCATGGTCAAGAATGTACGTATATTGAAGTACCTATATCTGATAAAAAAGCAAAAAAACTTCAAAGCCCTCTTTTTAAACTGAAATTGTTTTATAAAACTAAAATTGAAAGAAAAGAAAAATATATTAAAAGATATACTAATTTATTCTCTAAAGAGGACATTCTTAAACAAATAGATGAAATATCAGAGCAATCAAATAAATGTTTAATGATTAGACCTGATGTATATCCAATAGAAGTTGTTCAGAAGCTTAATAAATTAATTCCTAACACAATAGGTTATCAATGGGATGGTCTTGATAGATTTCCTAAAATTCATGAATACATTCCAATTTTTAAAAAGTTCTTGATTTATGACAAGAATGACCTGAAAAAATATGACAATTGTAGTCTAACAACAAACTTTTATTTCGATTGTTATATTAATGAAAATAAAACAAACCCAGAATATGATGTTTATTACATAGGGTCTTATGATAATAGAATTAACGATGTTATTGAACTCTGTGAAAAGCTACACAACTTAAAACTTAAACTAAAAATATTAATTTATTGTTCTAAAAAAAATCGGGAAAAAATTGAAAAATATCCTTTTATAACAGTTTTGAGAAGTGGGTTAACTTACAAGGAAAACCTTAAAAATGTATTCAACTGTAAGACAATACTTGATTTTGGACACAAAACACTTCATAATGGATTATCATTAAGACCATTTGAGGCTTTAGGTTATCACAAAAAACTAATAACTACAAATACATCAATTAATCAATATGATTTTTTCAACAAAAAAAATATAATGATCTATAAAGATGAAATTGATGAAATTAAAATAAAAGATTTCATACATTCTTCATACCAAAATATAGAAGAGACGGTTTATAAAAAATACAGCTTTAATGTATGGTTTGACAATAATTTAAATTAAATGAAAAAAATAATTTATTCTGCTTTAGTTGGCAACTATGATAATATACCTGATATTCCTTTTAAAAATGATGAATGGGAATACATCTTATTTACCGATCAAACTACAGAAAAAGTAATAAATGGGTGGGAAATAAAACAACTAGTTCATAATATACAAGGTGATAATACTCGTACTGCTAGATGGCATAAAACTAATCCCCATAGATTATTTAAAGACTGTATTTGTTCAATTTTTATAGATTGTAACATTGAGATTAACAGTAACTACATTTACAATAGAGCAGAAGAATTAATCAATCAAAACATAAAAATCGCTTCAATTAAACACCCTTTTAGAGACTGCATCTATAAAGAAGCAATTGCATGTATTGAATTAGGAAAAGATTCTAAACATGTAATAAATAGTCAAATTCAATTTTTAAAAACTGAGAAATACCCAAAAAATAATGGTTTATTTGAGACTAATATTTTCTTCAGAAATCATCAATTTAATGAAATTGAAAAAATAAATGAAGAATGGTGGGATATTATACATACAAGATCCAAAAGAGATCAATTAAGTTTAAATTATCTACTTTGGAAACATAACTTAACAGCAGAATATTTCTTTAAAGACAAAAACTTAAATGCAAGAAATAGTACTGATTTTAAGTTTAAAGAAAGTCATAAAATAGACAATTCAAGTAAAGAATTATCTTTAATGGAATATGAAATTTTAAAAAACAAATCTGAAGCTTTATCAAGTATTCGCAAAACCATTTCTTATAAGTTATTCGTTAAGCTCGAACTTAAATTAAAAAAACTAATTAACAAATAATTCAATTTGAGCACCATAAATTTGATCGTATTCCTCTGGGTAAAACTTAGATGTACCTGCACCTGGAGTGAAAGTAATTTCACCAAAAAACACCTGATCATTACATTCATATAGATCTACACGAGTGAACGCAAAATTTTCAGAAAGTCTTTTAGCAACAAATATCATTTCATTTAAAGCATTTGGCTTATTTTGAATAGGTCCACTTTGAATTCCTTTCTCAAAAGGGAGTAAATTCCAATTTTCATCATAATTATTTCTATAATGCCCTAACTCCCTATCTGAATCAACTTGAATAAATAACAACCTACCATTAGAACAATGAAACTTGTAGTCATTAGGGACTTTTCCTTTAAAATCTAACAGTAATTTTTCAACTAATATTTTAGGTTCTATATTTTTGTATTGCCATTCCCTAAATCTAAAATAAAAGTTCTTACAAAGAGATCTATCCAATTCTAATTTTAAATCTTGTAAATCTATATCGCTTTTATCTTTTACTATAAAATATGAACCACTATCATGATTGGTTTTTACAATAAATGGATAATTAGGAAACCCATCTATTTTAAACTCGTTAATAGTGTCGAAAACATTAAGAAGGGGGATTAAATATTTCTCTCCAACAGTTTTAGCCACATACTCTCTGACTTTTATTTTATCAGTTAAATTACATAAAATTAAAGCTCTATTATTTAGCTTTAACCAATTTATCTTTTCATTATAAGTTAATGGAGTATCTATATTTAGTTCTTTTTGAAAAGCTGATTTATAAAAACCTTTAGTAAACTCAAGATCAGACTTCTTTAACTTTTCGTAAAAATAGTCAAAGACCGAAAAAAAAATATGATTTTTAAGACCGTAGTAATTAGACTCATAATACTTTAAAAACTTTCGTTTAATCTTTCTTCTCATTTTTAATCCTCTAAACTTTGTAGCTGCACTAAATTAGCATAAGTACCCCCTAGTTGAAT
>WTKB01000335.1:3143-13005 GCA_011524575.1 Aquimarina sp. | reverse complement strand
CAAAACCTTAAACTTTTGAATTACAGTTTGTATTCAGTTTAAACAAGCTCTAATATACCAATGTTAGTTTAAGATTTTCCTGAACAATAATTTTTCCTGAATTTTTAAAACTATTATTATACGCTACATTATTTTTAGCCCCCCATAATACAGCTACTAACTTTACAGGATTATCTTTAAAGGTGTTTCCTGAAAGCGTTACATTTATAATTCCATAGTGGTTTAACAAAATTTTATTTTCTTCTTTTGCACCACATTTACTAAAGTAACATTCTTTTACAACAAGGGTTCCCCCTATAGTAGATTCGTCATATCCTCCTCTATAGTAATCGATGACATTCTTTTCGATATTGTAAAACTTACATTTATCAAAAGTTAGAAATCCTACATTATAATCCCCTTTATCATTTTTTTCTTCAGAAAGTTCTACACCATTGTGACAATCTTTAAACCTCGTATTTTCAAAAGAAATATGATCAGCAAAAGACTCTTTATAAGCTTTAAGAATATAGTCAAAATTTGAAATTTCAGAATTTTTAACCTCTAAATTATACAAACTAGACATCATATCTTTTCTTGAAGCAAAAGCAAAATTATCTCTATTTCCTTTTATGATAAGGTTATCAAGAAGTAATTCACCTTTAGGATTCATTTCAAAAAGAGGTGTACCAATCATACCAGTATAACTTAATGTTGCTGGTTTTGAATGCGAACGAATACTTATTTTTTTATCAATGATTATAGATTGATCTATGGTGTAATTACTTGAAGTAAGTTCTATTACATCACCACTTTTAGCACTATCTATAACAAGTTTTAATTCTTTAGAGTCTTGAACCTTATACGTTTTACTTGAACTACTTTCATGATTAGCATTAAACCAATTTGGACCATATTTTTCAAAATTAAGAATATCAGGATTTATTTTTGGAATTTCAACAACAGCTCCTATTCTATTATTTTCTTCACTACGGTCCATGTTAAAGAGGTCTTTATTATACTCCTCCAATCCAAAAGTTTTATAGATTTTGGTTTCTTTATCCGCTATAGGTAATTGTAATTGCTTATCAAGCTCAAATAAATTCAAATCTTTAGTACTAAAACCTTTTATTTGATTAAAAGGCATTTCTGTATTGTTAATTACATTGTTTTTAAATAAAATTTTATCAATTTTATCATGGGCTATAATCGGATTAGGGTCTCCTTTTTCATTATAAACAATATTATTAATTACTTCTGTTCGAATGGGTACTGCTGATCGAATTTCACTGCTAGGAAGCACATCTTTTTGACTAATATTTGTACCAACCCCAAATTGTAATGGAGATTTACAATTTACCCAAGTGTTATAACAAACAGTAACATCAGTTACTTGATTGTACCTGTTAAGAGGAGATTTTGGAATACCATTCATTACCGCTAATGGAGCTCTAAAGTTTTCACCAATCATGTTTAAGAAATAATTATTGGTTACCGTATGCCCCGTATTGATTAATCGAATACCTCCATAGTGAGGATTTTGACCATCTCCTATAAAATAGTTACCCTCGATTTTACAATAGTTCCCATGACGTGTAACCAATGAACCTTCAGATTTATAAAATACATTAGACTTAAAAACATTAAAATTTGTCTTACTCGAAATGACCTCTACTTCTCCATTACAAGCTTCAAATAAATTATAACCTACAAAAGTGTTACTTGGTGACATCGAACAATAACTATCTCCCAGTTGTATTGTTTCGCCTTTTGGTCCACCTTTTCTAGGTCGAGGACCAAAATGGTTGTGTACAATTTTATGATAATTCTTTATGTTTCTATTTCCTTTTATGTCTACACGTACGGTTGGACCAACATTAGACTTACCAGATAAATAACAATGGTCCATCTGGTTATGCCTTCCCCAAAATTCTACCCAATGATCTCGAGTATCTCTTTTTGGAGAATTATAATCTTTAATCACACAATTGGTAACTCTACAATAATTTGCTACTTGTGTCTTACTTTTTTTAAAATCAATTACAGCATTTGATGTGGTATGTCCATTTTGAAAATAAAGCCCTGATACTATAAGGTGTGATCCTCCTATTTTTAAATAAGATTCCCCTTCTAAAAATACTTTTCCAGAGGTTTGTGCAGCAAGTACAATAGGTTTTTCTTTAGTTCCTGTGCTATTAAAGTCGATTTTAAGATCTTTCCAAATACCATCCTTTAATAAGATCGTTGTACCTGGTTTGGCATTAGCTATAGCTGATTGTAATTCTTTAGGAGTACTTACCACAGTACCCATTTTAGGAGTTTTAAAATAGGAAACCTTATCTGAAATACGCTCTTTATCTAAAGTTGTATTTCCTCCAGTATTACAAGAGTAGAACAAAAAGGTTAGTAAGGATATTGTTAGTAGTATTTTTTTCATTTTTTTATAAAAGAATGATTGATAGAATAATACACGTATATTTTAAACTAGAAACAAAAGCAAAAGCATTTTAATTTCAAATTTTGAAAAAAATAGTCAATATTCTTTAAAAGAGCAAGAATAATCGACAAAAAGAAATACTTTATTTTTCAATCTTAGATAGGTATTCTTTTTTTTAATAGATTTGACATTGATTAACGTAAAATTTATAAAAAAATTTAATTATGAAAGAAAGCAATAGTACTTTTTTAGAATTTATTAAAGGATGTTTTTATATTTTTCTAAAAGTCCTTCTCATTAAATAATTACTTCTACTTGTTTTTGAAGGCTTCTAATTCGATAATATACTATTTAACAAAGTGGATCTTTATAGCACTTATTATAGGTAGTATTACAGGTGCGGTAGGTGCATTTTTTCTAAATTCACTTTACCAATGTAGTACCTTTAGAGAAGAATATTTTAATATTATATTATTACTACCATTAGCAGGTCTTTGTATTGGAGGTGTTTACCACTATTTTGGCAAGACAAGTAATAAGGGGAATAACTTAATCTTTGAAACCTACTATAATACTCTTGAAGCACCTCGTATTCCTTTTCGAATGCTTCCTTTTGTACTTTTTGGAACACTTGCCACACATCTTTTTGGAGGATCTGCAGGAAGAGAAGGTACTGCTGTACAAATAGGTGCAACACTTGCAGAACAATGTTCTCGTTTTTTTAAGTTTACTTTTACAGATAGAAAAACCCTCTTACAAATGGGAATAGCTGCTGGTTTTTCAGCAGTGTTTGGTACGCCATTAGCAGCAACATTCTTTGCTCTAGAAGTAGTTTATGTGGGTCAAATTTATTTAAAAAATGCCTTACCTTGCCTTTTAGTTGCACTAATAGCAGATAAATTTTGTTTATATTTCGGAGGTACTCATGGACATTATATCGTAGATCATATACCCGATTTTGAAGCATTACAACTTTTTTATTCGTTGTGT
The DNA here is from genome assembly GCA_011524575.1 of Aquimarina sp. Lineage (GTDB taxonomy): Bacteria > Bacteroidota > Bacteroidia > Flavobacteriales > Flavobacteriaceae > Aquimarina. The sequence goes on along the minus strand of WTKB01000335.1, from coordinate 9,599 downwards.
GCTGGTGTGTGTTTTGGAGGTGCAAGTCTTCTGTTTTCTTCTTTAAAAAAGTATTTTACACTATTATTTAAAAAATACATTTCTTTCCCTCCCTTACGTCCTTTTGTTGGAGGATGTGTGCTTGCAATTATTATTTTTACAATGGGTGGTACACGACATATTGGATTAGGGCTTCCTGTAATTGAATCCGCTTTTTACGCTCCAATGTATTCTTATGATTTCTTAGTTAAGATTATTCTTACAGCTTTTACTTTAGGAGCAGGTTTTAAAGGAGGAGAAGTAACCCCATTATTTTTTATAGGTGCCACTCTTGGTAATGTTTTAGCTTTAATATTTCCTTTACCTATGAGCCTACTTGCAGCAATGGGATTTATAGCGGTGTTTGCAGGAGCAACACATACTCCTATTGCTTGCCTTATTATGGGTATTGAGCTTTTTGGTATAGAAACAGGCAAATATATTGCTATAGCTGCCGTAATTGCCTATTTAGTTTCTGGTAAAAAGGGGGTTTATAGTGCTCAAAAAAATGAATTACCTAAGTTTTAATATTCTTCAAAATTAAATTTGCTACTTCTTTACTAGCTCCTCCTCCTCCTAGTTTATCTTTTAATTTTTTGTAGTCAGTTATAATTTTAGCTCGGTTTTTAGGGTTTAATAGGGCATCTAGTTCTTCTTGAAGTTGTTTTATGTCAAAATCGTCCTGAATAAGCTCTTTAACAACAGCTTGGTTCATAATTAAATTTACCAGAGAAATATATTTAAGCTTCACTACTTGTTTGGCAATCCAATAAGAGATGGTATTTCCCTTATAACAAACTACTTGAGGTACTTCAAAAAGAGCCGTTTCTAGTGTTGCTGTTCCACTTGTAACAAGTGCCGCATCGGCATGTGATAAAAGTGCATAAGTTTGGTTACTAATATGTTTTATACCTGTTCCTTTACTAATCTGTTGGTAAAAAGCGTCTGTTATACTTGGTGCACCCGCAATTACAAATTGATAGTTTGGGTATGTATTCGTTAATTCTTTAAAAATACTTAATGATTTCGAAATCTCTTGCTTTCGACTACCTGGGAGTAAAGCAATAATAGGGCGGTTATCCAGTTGATGTTCTTCTTTGAAATTTTCTAAATTATTATTTTGATGCTTATAATTTTCAATAGCATCCATAAGTGGATGCCCTACAAAATGTACAGGGAAATTATGTTTTTCTTCATAATAAGATTTTTCAAAAGGAAGAATTACATACATTTTATCAATATCTCTTTTAATGGCTTTTATGCGATTTTCTTTCCATGCCCAAATCTGAGGAGAGATATAATAATGAGTAACAAAGCCTTTTGCTTTTGCCCATTTTGCTATTCGTAAATTAAACCCAGGGTAGTCTATAAAAATAATTACATCGGGCATAAAAGCCTCAAGGTCTTTTTTACAAAAAGAAAGGTTGTTTAGAATGGTTTTTAAATGAAGAATTACTTCTACAAATCCCATAAAAGCCAGTTCTTTATAATGCTTTACTAGCATCCCCCCTTCTTGTTGCATTAAATCACCACCCCAAAACCGAATCTCTGCTTTAGGATCTTTTTTTAATAATTCTTTGATAAGATTTGATCCATGTAAATCTCCTGAAGCCTCACCAGCAATAAGGTAGTATTTCATAGTAAAACTATTAATATATTTTTAAAAAAAATACCACAAGTGCTGTGGTAAAACTAGCCATCACTACACCTCGAGCTTTATAGATTTGATTTTTATTTAAGAAAAAATAAAAAGCTATAAAGTTTAATAAAGCACCTAGAGAGAGAATTGCTCCTAAAAACTGAAACTCTAAAGCGTTTTTAAGACTATCTAAAAAAGTTTCTTCAGAAAACAATAGTATCCATAAATAAGTCCCTAGAGTTGTAGTTAAAAGACCTATAATAAAGCCAATACTTATTTCTTTGGCTATTTTAAATTTAGGGTTTTGCATATTACCAATTCCAATTTTCAAGTTCCTTTTTAAAAGCATGTGCTGTAAAATCAAATTGCGTTGGAACTACAGACACATATCCGTTCTCTAAAGCCCAATGGTCAGTATCCATACAGGTATTAGGTTCTTGGGTAAGAAAAGTTCCCGATAGCCAATAATAGTGCTGCTTCATTGGAAACTCATGTATATCAATGGTTTCTTCCCATCGAGATTGGATTTGCCTACAAACTTTAATGCCTTTGATTTTATTTTCTGGAAGCTTAGGGATATTTACATTAAGTACCACATCTTTAGGAAGCTTGTTTTCGAGAACCTTCATTACAATCTCTTTTACATATTTTAAACCAGGTTTAAAATTAGCATGATAATCGTAATCTAAAAGAGAAAATCCAATAGCAGGAATTCCAGACATTCCTGCTTCAAGTGCTGCCGCCATTGTCCCAGAATAAATAACATTAATTCCATGATTGGACCCATGATTTATACCACTTACACACAAATCAGGTTTTTGTTCTAAAATACCGTGTAAGGCTAATTTTATACAATCAACAGGAGTTCCAGAACAACTATAAACTTTTAAGTTTTGATGGGAGTTACTAGGGGTTACTTCTTGGTAGTATAAGGCTTGATTGATACTCATAGCGTGTGATTTTGCACTCTGAGGGCCATTTGGAGCTACCACCACTACTTTTGCAAACACAACAAGTGTTTCTATAAGGTTTTGAATACCTGGAGCATCCACACCATCATCATTACTAACAAGTATTAGTGGAAGTTCTTTCTGTGTCATTTATTGTTTTTAAATCATGATATTATTCAAAGTACAAAAATACACATAATGAAGCTATTTAAACTTTTTTTCAATTGCCTAGAAAATGCTTTTGTCACTCAATTAAGTAGCGCTACAAAAGTATTTCTTAGGTGTTATAATCAGGTTTTTAATTTTAGATTACTTCAAAGGTCTTTTGTCCTCTCCAGTTTTCTTTTAATTCTACCACAGCACCTTTAGAGCTTGTTTAAAAGATAATAAACTTCCAGATCCCATATTATAACCTGAAGTTATTTTCAGACTAAGTTTTCTTCTTTTTAATTGATCTTCTTGTTTTTTATTCATCTTTAAATTTTTTAAATAATTACTTTATCTTTAAAAACACCTCTCCTACTATATTTCAAACAACGGATTTTATGCATATTACAAAAACAACAATACTGAATGCATTAATAAGTAGTACTCCATTACGTCCAACGAATTTTTAGAGCTCGTTTAAACTAAATACGAACTGTAATTCAAAAGTTTAAGGTTTTGGTTTACTTTTAAATGATGCACATATCGAGATATATAAATCTTTTTAAAGTGATCCAAGTTCTTAAAATTTTGGATTACAGGAAGTAGTGAGTTTAAACAAGCTCTTATGCTTTTTGTAGTAAAATAGTAGTAAATTTAGCATCATATTTAATTGCTTATGTCAACTTCGTCTTTAGAGGCTCTCTATCAGAAACTTTCACTTTTTAGACAAAAGTATTATTACAACCAATTATTTAAAGGAATTTTTATTTTTTTAAGTATAGGACTATTATACTTTTTAGGAATACTTTCTTTAGAATACTTTTTGTGGCTTCCTACAGAACTTCGAACGCTTTGTTTTTGGTCGGCATTAATAGTTATGTGTGTTTTATTAGTTAAGTATATAGTTATTCCTATTTTAAATCTTTTAAATATTTCAAAACATGCGCTGAGTCAAGAAATGGCCTCAAAAATAATAGGTCGTCACTTTCCAGAAATTGGAGATCAACTCTTGAATGTATTACAACTTTCTGATCAAGTAGAAAAAGAAACTCATTCTGACTTACTGTTGGCAAGTATTGAACAAAAGGCAAAACATCTTCAACCTTTTAATTTCAGGCAAGCCATTGATTATAAAAAAGCGTTTAGTTATGCAAAATATTTAGTTTTACCATTTTGTTTATTTGCCCTAATTGCTTTATTCAATGGAATAACCTGGTTTAAGACTCCTTTTCAAAGAGTTGTGGCTTATAATCAGTATTTTGAAGCACCTGCTCCTTTTTATTTTTCAATAAAAAACAACCAACTTTCTGGTCTTCAGGGTGCTGATTTTACTTTAAATGTGAGTACTTACGGAGCACTTATCCCTGATAAAATGGCTATTCACTTTGACCAGCAAACTTATTTTTTAAGAAAAGATAGTCTTAATGCTTTTAGTTATACTTTTAAAGGTTTACAAAAAGATGTGGCATTTTACCTGTCCTCGGTAGATCAAAAAAGTAAAGAATATATTCTTAAAACGCAACCAACTCCAAGTATCCAAAAGTTTACTATGCAGGTAATTGCTCCAAAATATACTCAAATAGCTTCCAAAACTTATTTAGGTACAGGAAATGCGTTAATACCTGAAGGAGCATTAGTGTCATGGAAAGTTCAATCGAAATATTCTGATACCATTTGTATGCAGTTTGCTCCTGTTGATCTGATAGAAAGCAAAAAACAACAACCCTGTAATGTTTTTAATAAAAGTGATAAAGGGTTTGAGTTTCAAAAAAGAATCAAAAAGCCTGTAACGTATCAAGTTTCTTCTTCTAATAATTATGTGTCTAGCTATGAAAATTTGGAATTTGAATTAGAAACCCTAAAAGATAAAGCTCCTGATATAAAGGTTGTTTCTAAAAAAGACACACTAAGTATCGCTCGTGAGTTGTATTACGGGCAAATTTCTGATGATTATGGGTTGTCAAAATTACAACTGGTTTACTACCCTAAAAATACACCTAACGATCTACGCAAATTACCTATTACTTTTGATAATGGGGTGTTTTCCGAGTTTGTTTTTGCTTTTCCCAATCCAGAACTTAAACTAGAAGAAAGTACCGTTTATGAGTTTTATTTTGAAGTGTGGGATAATGACGGTATTCATGGACATAAATCTTCAAAATCTTCTGTTTTTGGTTTTCAAAACCGATCTGAAATTCAAATAGAACAATTAAAATCAGAAAAAGAAACCCAGTCTCTTTCTAGTTTTTCAACGTTTTTAGAAGATCGAAAAGAACGTGAGTCTCAAATGGAATCTTTCATGAAGCTTCAAAATCAAAATGCAAAATTAAATTTTAGGGAAAAAAGAGAGTTTAAAGATCTTTTAGAACAAAAAATAGCAGATCAGAAACAGTTTTCTAAACTTTCTGAAAAACTAAAAAAAACACTTGAAAAGCGTTCTGATAAAAATGAAAATAAAGCTTTAAAAAAGCAATTAGACAAAGTAGATGAACAGGTAAAAGAAAATAAGAAACTTATAGACGAACTTAAAAAAGCCTTAGAAAACCTTTCTGAAAAAGAACTCAATGAAAAGGTAAAAGAACTGGATAAAAGTGGAAAAAAAACTTCAAAAAACCTCAATCAAGTACTACAACTTACCAAACGACATTTTGTAATAGAAAAACACCAAAAAGTAGTTCAAATGATTGAATTACTTTCTAAAAAACAACTAGAGTTATCCAGTACACTTACTCAAAAACAGGATCAAACGCCACTTTTTGAAGATTGGAAAGTTATTGTTTTGGAACTAGATGCCCTTCGTAAATTAAATGCGGAATTAAAGCAATCTATGAAACTAGATGATGATCCTAGATTTGAGCAAAAAATAACTGATGAGTTTAAATTATTAGAAGATCAATTTGAATTATGGGATAAAACTCAAGTTCAAAAAAACCAAAAAGCACTAGGAATCATGCTTCAAACTTTAGCAGATAAAATGCTTTATGAAGATCCGTCTGGAGGAGGAGGTATGGGAATGAAACAACTGAAAGAAGATACCAAAACACTACGTCAAATACTAGATAATTTAGTGCTTTTCTCCATGGGTCAGGAGCAAAATATGCAGTCTTTTTCAGGATTAAATACTTCAAGTCCTAATTATTCGATGTATGTAAAAAAACAAAATTTATTAAAAGAACATTTTACACATATAGATGATAGCCTATATGCCTTGTCTTCTAGAAACCCAGAAATAGGAACAGTAGTTAATGATTTAATTGCTGATGTAGGTACGGATATGAATGATGGTTTGAATAGAATCACAGATAATCAAACCCGTAATGGAGTTACTTTTTTAAACTATGCTTTAAAAGCTTCTAATGATTTAGCATTATTACTATCTGAAAAAATGGGATTTTTAAATCAGCAAATGAAACCAGGTAAAGGAGAAGGCGGAGAACCACAAGAAGGATTTCAGTTGCCTGATATCATAAAAAAACAAAAATCACTTTCCGAAGATGTGCAAGAAATGCTTTCTAAAGCAAAAAAAGAATCTGGAAATAAAGAAGGTACTTCAAAAGAACAAAATGCTAAAGAAAAAGGGGAACAAAAAAATAGTTCTCAAGAAGGACAATCATCAACTTCAAAGCAATCCAAAGAATCTAAAGGAGAACAATCAGGAGGAAAACAGCCTGATGGAAAAAAACAAGGAGAGGGTTCTCAAAG
>WTKB01000335.1:0-3043 GCA_011524575.1 Aquimarina sp. | reverse complement strand
AACAATCAGGAGGAAAACAGCCTGATGGAAAAAAACAAGGAGAGGGTTCTCAAAGTGGAGGTAAGTCGTCTAGTAATTCTCAGAAAAAGGGTTCAAAACCAAGAGAAAACACCAATGATACTAATAGCCAAAAAGAAGGTGGTAAGAAGGAGGGACAAAAGGGGGATTCTTCAGAAAGTGGCAAACAAGGTACTTCTCAAAAAAATAAAAAAGGATCTTCTGACACTAAAGATAAAGGCACTTCAAAGGGACAAGGTAAAGGAGCTTCAAGAAATAAAAAAGATGCCGATAGTTCTAAAAAGAAATCAGAAGGAAGTGCACAAGGTGAAAAAAACAACGGTCAAAAAGAAGGATCAGGAACTAAAAATAACGACTCATCTAGTAACAAAAATGCTGGTAATCAAAAGAAAAGCACAGGCAAAGGAGATCATGGAAATACACCAAATGAAAAGGAGTCGGATTATGGGCAGTTATTTAAAATATATAAAGAACAACAGCAACTTCGCAATCAGTTAGAAGATGTTATTTCTAAAGAAAAAATGAATCCTGAAGTAAAACGTATTTTGGATGAAATGAAAAAAACAGAAGGGGCTCTTATTCAAAATGGAGCAACCCCACAAACCCTTCAGCGAATGAATAAAATAAAACATCAATTATTTAAACTTTCTGAAGCACAATTTCGTCAAGGAGAAGATTCTAAAAGAGAAGCAAAATCTGTGAAAAAACAACTAGAAATGGATCAGAAACTTACGCCAAATCAAATCAAAAAATATTTTAATACCACAGAAATTTTAAATAGACATAGTTTACCTTTAAAGCCAAATTACTCCAAACTTGTTAAACAATATTTTGCTTTATGATTGAATTTAATATTGAAATTCCCAATTTTACAGTAGAAACAAAAAGTATAGAAGCAGGGCTTCATAAAATTGCTAAAGTACATCATAAACAAATAGGAGATCTTAACTATACCTTTTTGGATGATGAGCAATTATTAGAGATCAATCAAAAATATCTTGACCATGATAATTATACAGATATTATTACTTTTGATGCTACAGTAGGAACTATTGTTTCTGGTGATATTTTTATTTCTGTAACTCGTGTACGTGCCAATGCAGTTAGTTTTGACGTTTCTTTTGACCAAGAATTCAAAAGAGTAATTGCTCATGGACTTTTACATCTTTGTGGATTTAAAGACAAAACATCACAAGAAGCCCTTGTGATGCGTCAAAAAGAAAACCAAGCTATAGAATTGTTTTAATGCCGTTTACTTTTCAGAATATCATAAAAAAATTTCAAGACAATAAGGGGTATTCGTTTTTGATACGTCCATTACAAATGCTTTTGGATAGTTGTATTATTATTTCCTTTTTAGAGCTTTTTAATTTTACTGTTCAAAATTCACTGTTCAAAATTCTCTTTTTTGTTTTTTGGAATATTTCTGCAGGATTTTCTGGGTTTTACGCTGTTTACAGGTTTACTTCTATTGAAAAAATTGTAAACCTCATTTTTAAGCAAGCTTTTTTACTGGTAGTAATCATCTTTTTTTACTTTGGAAGTTTTGGAGAGAAACTTTTGAATGTTTCTCAGACCTTACTTTTAGTTGGGAGTATTATTTTAAGTATAGGGCTATTTAAATTTGGAGTTTTTTTTCTTCTAAAATTTTATAGAAAAACTCTAGGAGGAAACCACAGAACCGTGATTATTTTAGGGCAATCTGCCAAAACAACTACTTTAATGAAGTACTTTACTTCACACCCAGATTTAGGCTATGTAATTAAAGGAGTTTTTACGGTAAATTCAAACCAAGATTTAGAAAAAGGTATTGCTTTCATACAAAATACGTATTGTGATGAATTGTATTTAGATACTTCTAATATTACCGAAAATCAGGTGAATGATATTATGAACTATTGTAATCTACAACATACTGTTGTAAAGCTTATTGCTGATACTAAAAATTTACCACTTAATCTTTTTCATACGGATTATTACCATTATTTGCCCATTGTTTCTATTCCAAAAATGAAATTACATCGGCCTATTAATATTGTTTTAAAACGAAGTTTTGATATTGTTTTTTCTGTAGTAGTAATTTTAGGAGTACTCTCTTGGTTGCTACCTGTATTGTATGTACTTATAAAGTTAGATAGTAAAGGACCCTTGTTTTACAAACATAAACGTAATGGGCTTAATTATAAAGAATTTTCATGTTATAAACTCCGTTCTTTACGCGTAGAGAGTGACCATGACCAAATGCATGTTTCTCTTACTGATAGTAGAGTTACAACTATAGGACGTTTTTTAAGAAAGACCAGTATAGACGAACTTCCTCAGTTTATCAATGTTTTAAAAGGAGAGATGTCAGTAGTAGGGCCCAGACCACATATCCCAAGATATACTAAAGCGTACTCTGATAAAATTGATAAATACCAATATATATTTAGACATTCCGTTCGTCCAGGTATTACGGGCTTAGCTCAAATAAAAGGGTATAGAGGTGAAATTACTTCTGATGCAGATATTATTAATAGAATTCGGTTTGATATATTTTATATCCAAAATTGGTCCTTAATTAAAGATTTTATGATTATTCTAAAAACGGTCTATTGGGTGTTTAAAGGACAGGATAAAGCTTATTGATTTAGGCTAAGAGCTTGTTTAAAGGCACCACTTCCTGTAATCCAAAATTTTAAGAACTTGGATCACTTTAAAAGGATTTACATCTCTCGATATGGGCATCATTTAAAAGTAAACCAATAACGGTAAACTTTTGAATTACAGTTTGTATTTCGTTTAAACAAGTTCTAAGTTTTTTTTTGATACCTCTTAAATATACTTATGATAAACTAGACACTTTCATTAGAGGGAATAAGGAGTAATATTTAATAATTTTGTATCATTGTGTTATATAAAACCAATTCATTACTCAAAATGACCGTAATAAATCAGTCCTTTCTACTTTATTAGAAAAATAAACCATAGCTAAGGCTATGCTTGATTTTTCTAATACGTATAAAGAAAAAATCCTCTAATTTAT
>WTKB01000215.1 GCA_011524575.1 Aquimarina sp. | reverse complement strand
CTTCAGGAGCAGCTTCTGTCTCAACAGCAGCTTCTTTTTTCTTACCACCACATGACACTAATATAGCAGCTAAACCCGCAGCAACTATATTTAAATAAGATTTTTTCATATTAAATCGTTTTGATAATTTCTATTTCGATGAGACAAATATACGTATTAATTAAGTATTAATACTTAGTTTTTTTATTTTTTTTCAAATCAAAAAATTTAACTTAATCAAAACACACTTAAAACCACACCCAAAATCCTCAAAACCAGCATAAACAAACAAAAAAACATTGAAAAATAACTTTATAGTACTTTTAAGTATTAAAAAATGAGAAATTGATAAAAATTCAAATTCACTTAAAATTAATTAAGAAACAGTAAGTATTTATAAGTAATTGTACTTAATTTTATTCTTAAATATTACCAAAAAATATACGATTATGAAAAAGTTGACTTATTTACTATTATTACTACTTAGTAGTTTAAGCATAAATGCACAGGAGTTAGGATATGGAGACATTAGTTATGAAAAAGCAACTAACATATCAGGAAAACAAAGAATGCTTTCACAGCGAATAGCTAAAGTATTTTTATTGCAAAAAGCAGGAGCCAGTGGCTCTGACCTTAGTAGAGAACTAACATCAAGTATTCAACTATTCAAAAGAAATTTATCTATACTTGAAACTAACTCTAAAAGATCATCATATAAAGTAAAATCAAGTATACGTAAAGAGAAAGAACAATGGGAACTTTTTGAAACTAAACTTAAAGGTTTTGACAAACCAAATGTAGATGAAGTAATGAGTTTATCAAATGAATTACTAAAACGTGCACATGCATTGGTATTAGCCATTGAAGAAGAATCAAAATACAAAAAAGAATACAGCAACAACGGTAACGACCAACTAAAAGTTGAAATAGTAAATATTTCAGGAAAACAAAGAATGTTATCTCAAAGACTTTGTTTGTATTACACTGCCTGTAGATTGTACAAAAAAAACCGTAAAAACTCTCAAAATTTATGCTACGAGGTTAACAAAATATTTAAAGAAATGAATGATTCACTAAACACACTATTAATATGTGACTTAAACTCATTTGAAATAGAAGAAAATATTGGTAAAGTCTTAAGTATTTTTGAAGAAATTGAAGCTAACGAAAAAGATTTTTTTGACAACAAATTACCTTTAGGAAGAATTAAAAGTATCACAAATAATATTACTAGTTTATACAATATTATAACTGGGCAGTATGCTTCATTATAAGTTTAACTCAATCATAAAAAAAGCGCTCAAATGAGCGCTTTTTTTATGATTTCAATTTACTAGTATGTACTTTAAAATCTAATATATCTAGTTCAAATAGTTGATCTTGCACTTTATTTAAAGCTTCATCGCTTATTTGAGATTGACTCCACTCTGTTATTTTTAACCATTCGTCAATATCTTCAACTTTTTGATTAAACCTTCTAGCCAATTCAATATTTATAGAAGGTAAATTTTTAAACTCCATTGTTTTTTTATTAATGATATCCAAAACAGATTTTAAAACCTCGTTATTTTCTTTAATAAAAGATTCACGAACCGCTATAACAAAACATGGCCAAGGTGTTGGACAATCTCCCAAACGCCTAAAAACACCTTGATCAACCAAAGGTTTTGTAGTAAAATGTTCCCACATAAAATAATCCGACTCACCTTTTGTTAATGACTCTATCGCACCATCTAAATTATTAACAACTTCAAAATTCAATTTATCAGTAGGCCAAGAGTTATTTTGTGCATTGACATAAGACATTAAATGAGAACCTGACCCATAACGACTAATTGCAATTTTTTGTCCATTAACCTGGTCTAGACTATAATATGGAGAATTTGCAGCCACATGTATACCCCATATTAATGGGGTTCCAATATAGGTCTGTACAATTTTACTTGGGTTTCCTGCAATTATATCTTTTACAATACCTTCAGTTAGAATTATAGCAATATCTATTTCATTATTACGAAGAGACTTACACATAGCTCCTGTACCTCCAGGAAAATCCTGCCAACTTAAATCAATCTGATTTTGTATAAATTGAGCTTCTTCAATACATTGATGCCATGGTAAATTAAAATGTTCTGGAACACCACCTACTCGTACTTTTTTCATGATTACCCCCCTACTCTTTTAACGTTATAACCTTCTTTTTTTAAAATCTCCATGACTTTATCACGGTAATTACCCTGAATAATAATTTCTCCTTCTTTAACAGCTCCACCTACACCGCATTTTTTTTTGAGCAACTTTCCTAAAGCTTTTAAATCTTCATCCGAACCTTCAAAACCTTTCACTACTGTAACTGTTTTTCCACCTCTACCCTTATTACTAAAATGAGCTTCTAAATATTGTTGACTAGGAGATAAAATTTCATTTTCATCTTGACCCTGATCAAAATCAAAGTCATCATTAGTTGAAAACACAAAACCTCCAAGATCTTCTAATCCTAATTTTTTCTTTTTAGACATAATTATTTAATTAAACCAATTGCCTTTAATCTTTCCATTAAAAAATCACCTGCTAAAATATCTTCATAATCCTTAGGTTTTTCATTAGAAATACAAGAATCTAAACAATCCAAAGGCATATCTAAGCGTGGATGCATAAAAAATGGAATAGAGTACCTAGGTATATGCCATGTGCTTTGGGGAGGATTTATAACACGGTGAATGGTAGACTTTAATTTATTATTTGTTAAACGCTCTAGCATATCACCTACATTAATCACAAGTTCATCATCATCTGGTTGTGCTGGTATCCATTCATCATTTTTACTTAAAACTTCTAAACCTCCTGAAGATGCCCCCATTAATAATGTGATTAGATTGATATCACCGTGAGCTGCTGCTCTAATAGCGTCTTTAGGCTCTTGTGTAATTGGGGGATAATGTATAGGACGTAAAATACTATTACCCATATTAACCCATTGATCAAAATAATTTTCGGGTAATCTTAAATATAATGCAATGGACCTTAGTAAAAATACTCCTGTTTTTTCAAGAGCTCTAAAAGCTTGCATTCCTACAACGTTGAACTCTTTAAGCTCATTAACTTGTATATTTTTGTGATAGTGTTTTGTAAACCCATAAGAAGGATCAGGTTCTTGACCAAAATGCCAAAACTCTTTTAAATCAGCTGAATTGTGCCCCACAGCTTGTTCTTTACCAAATGAAGTATAACCTCTTTGTCCATGTAAATCCTTTATCTCATATGACTGTTTTACCGAAGTAGGTAAATCAAAAAACAACTTTACTTGTTCATAAAGTTGTTCCATTAGAGTTTTATTTAAAAAATGTCCTTTTAAAGAAACAAATCCAATTTCAGTAAAAGCATTTCCAAGATCAATTACAAATTGATTCTTTTCGTTATTATCTTTAGATAAAAACTTATTAAGATCTAAACTTGGTATCGAATTCATATACTAGGCTCCAATTTCTCCTAGCTCCACTCCTTCAGAGTAAGCTACTTTAACATTATTCTCACTAAATATTCTTTTAATTCCCTCATGAACCTTAAAAGTCGCTTCCCAATAATCATTAGGTTTTACATATGGTCTTATAGCTAATTCAACGTAATGACTGTCAAAGTTTTCTATACCAATTTCAGGTAAAGGATCATTCATCACCATACTTATAAGCGACAATTCTTTTTCAATTAATGCTTTCACTTTCGGAAAATCTTCAGAATAAGGTATATGTGTATTTAGCTCTAACCTTACTAAACCTTTTTCAGAGTAATTTGTTACTACATCATCAGTAACTTTTGAATTAGGAACAATTAATACTTTATTACCAGGTGTAATAATTTTAGTATTAAAAATTGCAATCTCTTCAACCTTACCAAAATTACCATCCACTGAAACCCAATCACCATATTTATAAGGTTTTAAAAACAATATTAAAATTCCCGAGGCAAAATTCCCTAAACTTCCTTGAAGTGACAAACCTACAGCAAATCCCATTGCAGCAACTATGGTAACTAATCCCGACATTTCAACGCCAACAATAGAGCCTGCAACAAGCAATAAAGCTATTTTTAAAATTGTGGATAATAACGAATTTAAAAACGGACGCATTGTATCCGTTATTTGCATGGATTGCAATGATTTATCTAGAACTTTTTCTAATCTTCCTATTAACTTAAAACCTAACC